>NZ_LTCZ01000160.1:0-6741 GCF_001583455.1 Rhodococcus sp. LB1
AGGTTCGCGGTGAGGAGCCAACCGACGGCGGTGGGGCCGACGTCGAGTTGCGCACCGATGGTCCCGACGATCGGCACCACCAACGTCTGCAGAACGGCGACAATCATCACGACGAAGCACATGACCGGCAGGAGAGCCCTGGCTGCGGTTGTCGATCCGGCGGCCATGGGGTCCTCCTGTAGGGGTCGGTGAACGGGCGTAATCAAATACGGTACTGGGGCTAACTAACGAGGGGGTTCACGGTGGCGTCCGACCGCATGTCGAATCGAGCACTGGGCCGGGCGACACTGGCCCGGCAATCGCTGCTGAGCCGGTCGGACGCGTCCGCCCTCGACATGATCGAGCACCTGTGCGGACTGCAGGCCCAGGCACCGGCCCCGCCGTACTTCGCACTGTGGGCGCGGTTGACACGATTCCGCGCCGAGTCGCTGTCGGACCTCATCGAGAATCGCGCGGTGGTGCGGATGGTCGCGATGCGCGGGACCGTGTTCGCCCTGTCGGCCTCGGACGCGCTCTCGTTCCGTCCGCTCACGCAACCGCTGCTCGACCGCGACCTCCACACCAACACGCAGTACCGGTCGAGTCTCGACGGGATCGACCTCGGCGCCCTCGCCGCCGCGGGACGCGAACTGGTGCGCGACGAACCCCGCACGCAATCGCAGATGCGGCCCCTGCTCGAGGAGCGGTTCCCCGGCCGCGACGGCGCCGCGCTCGCCCACGGCGTGCGGGGACTGGTCCCGATGGTCCAGGTTCCGCCGCGCGGGCTCTGGGGCAGGTCGGGGCAGCCGGCGCTGTCGACGCTGGAGTCGTGGGTGGGTCGTCCACTGTCCGCCGCGCCGTCCATCGACACGATGCTGTTGCGCTACCTCGCCGCGTTCGGCCCCGCGAGCGCGCGGGACGCCCAGGCCTGGTCGGGACTGACCCGGCTCGGTGAGGTCCTGGACCGGCTGCGACCGGAACTCCGGGTGTTCGCGGGGGAATCGGGACCGGAACTGTTCGACCTTCCCGACGCACCCCGGCCGGACCCGGGCACCCCCGCCCCCGTCCGTATCCTCGCGCCGTTCGACAACGTGCTGCTCTCGCACGCGGACCGCGGACGCCTCCTCGACGACGACGTGCGGAAGAAGGTCTTCACCCAGAACGGCATCATCAAACCTGCCGTCCTGGTGAACGGCAGGGTCGCGGCCTTCACCACGACGGTGGTCGAGAAGTCCCGTGCGGTACTCGACGTGGAGCCGTTGGCGAAGATCGCGAAGACGCACCGCACCGCGATCGAGGCGGAGGGCAGGCGACTGTTGAAGTTCGCGCACCCCGACGCGCCCGAGCGCGTCGTGCGGTTCACGGGCTAGCCGGTTTGTGCCTGCGCGGTGCGAGGTGACTGAGCTCGGCGATGATCTCGTCGTTCCAGACATGCTGGCGCACAAGGCGGTACCGCTCGCGCGCCACCCACAGGTAGGCCTCGGCGTCGGTGTGGTCGGGCAGCATCTCGGCGGCCCGCAGCATCCGGACCACCGGCAGGAACTCCTCACCGAACCAGCGCCGCGCCACGGTCTCACGGCTGAGGAATTCGCCCACCTCCTGCATGAGCCGGAAGCCCCACGCCTCGACGCTCTGGCTGATCTCCGCGTACTCCCAGGGGTCGGTGACGAAAACGGCCGCCCGCTGTGGCCCGCTCAACGGCACCCGCGTGAGGAACAAGCGGCGGTGATCCTTGATGACCAGGTCGCCGCGCTGCGCGATCCCGTCGGGGGAGATCTTGGTCTGGATCTCTGTGACGTAGGCGTCGATCGTGCTCCAATGCATCGCGTACGCGATGGAGACACGGTGGTGGCCGTCGCTGACGAAGTGCATGGACCCGATCCGATACACCTGGATCGGCGGCACCGACTCGCCCCGGCGCTGCGCGGCCGCCAGCCGTTGCCAGCGCTCGCGCACGCGGGTGGACGTGGGCCGGAAGAACCGGTCGAAGTCGCGGGTCCGGTCGACGCTCCCGACGATCGAGTTGACCGGGATCACCTGCAGTCCGAGCGATCGTTCCCCGACCCGGCCGACGGCCGCGACCACCTCGTCGAAAGGCAGGATCTCGTTGACGTCGTCCGGTTCGCGGCGAAGCCAGCTGACCAGCCGCGACAACTCGGCGCGACGACGCTGGCGGGTGAAATCGTTCTCCGCGTCGGCGGCGGGGAACCCGGTGTCACGTGCCATGCCTGCGCCTGACGATGGTGGGGTCGGCGCCCGGGGCCAACTCCATCAGGGTGAATCCCACGGTGTTGATCACCGTGGTCGCGCCGAGCGTGCGGTCCTCGGCCGCCCGGCCGTACGGGTGGACGTGCCCGTGAATCATGACGCGGGCCTGCAACCTGCCCGCCAGGGTCTCGAAGCATTCGAAACCCCGGTGCGGTGGATCCTCCTGGTCGCCCACTCCGCGCGGTGGGCTGTGCGTGAGCAGCACGTCGACGCCGGACACACCCGAGCGGCGTGCGTGCCACGCACTCGTCAGAGCCAGGTTGCGCGCCCGCCGCCGCTGCTGCCGCTCGGTCCACTGATTGGGGCCGTCGTTGTAGCGGATCGACCCACCCAGGCCCGCGATGCGCAGGCCCGCGATCCGCACGATCCGGCCGTCTGCGTTGACCGCGCCGCAGGGTCCCGGCCACGCCGAGGGCAGACCCGCCCGCATCCATCCGACACGTCCCGCGGAGTAGCCGGACAGATCGGCGTCGTGGTTGCCCGGCACGAAGACGCACGGCGCGTCGAGCGCGTCGATCAGGTATTCCAGGTAGTCGAACGGGAGATCGCCCGCACCGAGGATCAGGTCGACGTCCATGGCACGCACCTGCGAACTCCACAGCGACTCGATCGTCTCGTCGGACACTGCGAGTACCGAGACCATGCTCCGACGCTACCGGCTCGCGAGGCCGGAGGACGGGTGAGCGGCTTCGGTGGTTTGATTGCGGGGTGACTGACAGCGTTGTGGCCTCTGTTCGCGCGCACCTGCTGGGGCAGATCGGGGGACCGGAGCCGACTGCGGCATCGGTGACGTTCCTGGGCGTCGAGCCGCTGGACGTGCTGCGGTTCGCACCCGACGACGAGGATCTGGTTCGCTATGTGACCCTGGGGTGCTCCCGGCACCCGATGGGCGACCCCGGCGAGCTGGTGGCCGACCCTCTCCGTGGCCCCCGCGCCGAACTGATCCTCACCCTGCGCGGCGGGGCCGGGGTGGCGTCGGGAGTGGCGCGCACACTCGCGGTCCTGGCGGCGGCGCCCTCGGTGGAAGGCGTGGTTCTCGTCGAGGACGCCTTGCTCGACGTGGGGGAGCCGCTGTGGAAGGACACACCGTTCACCGCCGTGCTGCTCGGTGAGTCGACCATCCCCGACCTCCCGCTGCCCGAACCCGCGGAGGCCGTGCGGTTCCTCGCGGTCGTGCCGATCACCGGCACCGAGGCGGCGTGGGTCCGACTGCGCGGCGCCGGCGCACTGCGCGACGCCTGGGCGGAGGCGGGCATCGACGTCCGCGATCCGCACCGCGGAGCAGCGTCCCTCTAGAGCCAGTGGTTCCGGCGGAACGTGACGAACAGGCCCACCGTCACCGACGCGATCACGAACACCACGCCGTGATAGCCGTACTGCCAATGTAGTTCGGGCATGTTGTCGAAGTTCATGCCGTAGATGCCCGCGATCATCGTCGGCACGGCCGCGATGGCCACCCACGCCGAGATCTTGCGCATGTCGGTGTTCTGCTGCACGGCGATCTTCGCGAGGGCGGCATCGACGAGTGAACTGAGGACCTCGTCGTATTCGGCGATCCGCTCGGCGACGGTGGTGTGGTGGTCGAGGACGTCGCGGAAGTAGCGGCGGATCTCCTTCGGCACCGGATTGCCCGGGGATCGCGTCAGCCGGAGCAGCGGATTGGACAGCGGGTTCACCGACTTGCGGAGTTCGACGATCTCGCGCTTGAGAAGGTAGATGTGTTCGACCGCGACGCTGCTGCGCGGACTGAACACCGCCTCCTCCATGCCGTCGACGTCCTCCTCGATGGCCTGGGTGACCTCGAGGTACGTGTCCACCACGTGGTCCGCGACCGCGTGCAGCACCGCGTACGGACCCAGGGCGAGCCGCTCCTGGTTCGCCTCCAGCGCATGGCGGACGTTCGCGAGCGGGGAATGGTCACCGTGCCGCACGGTGATGACGAAGTCGGCGCCGACGAACACCATGATCTCGCCGGTCTCGACGATCTCGCTGGCGGTGGCCACCGACTCGTGCGGCACGTAATTGACCGTCCTCAGTACCAGGAACAGCACGTCGTCGTAGCGTTCCAGCTTCGGCCGCTGGTGGGCGTGGACGGCGTCCTCGACCATCAATTCATGCAGCCCGAATGTCTCGGCCACGCTCTCCATCTGCCCCTCGTCGGGGGCGAGCAGCCCGACCCACACGAACCCTTCGCCCCGTGTGCGGACCTCGGCCATCGCGGCCTGGTGCGTGTACTTGCCGGGGAGCCTCGTGCCGTCGACGTACACACCGCAATCGACGATGGCGCGCGCGGTCGGGATGCGGATCCTGGGGCCGGGGTCCCTGTCACCGCTGCGCTGATCCTTGTCGCTGCCGCGCTTGGGGAGCGAGGGCACAGACGGCACGGGGCCCTCCCTTCACCGTCGAGTCGGAAACGCTGCTGGTGAATCGTACGTCAGCCCCGCTCCGGGCCGACGGCGTCGCACGACACGCCAGGCTTCCGGGGCGCACGCTCGGACCCCGTGCCGCGACACCTGACAGACTGGTCTGGTGCTCATCGATCTCCACACCCATTCGACGGCCTCCGACGGAACCGACAGCCCGGCGGACCTGGTGCGCGCCGCGGGGTCGGCGGGACTCGACATCGTGGCGATCACCGATCACGACACGACGGCGGGGTGGGCCGAAGCGGTCGCGGCGTTGCCCGCGGGGCTCGCGCTGGTGCGCGGCATGGAGATGTCCTGCGAGGGGCGCGGTGAGGACGGACGCCCGGTCGCGGTGCATCTCCTCGCCTACCTGTTCGATCCCGCGCACGCGGCGTTCGCACGCGAACGGGAGCGATTGCGGAACGAGCGGATTGTGCGAATCCGCGCGATGGCCGAGTTGATGATGGAGGACGGCCTTCCCATCGATGCCGACGAGGTGCTCGCGGAGGCGGGACCCGCGGCGGGGCGCCCGCACCTGGCCCGGGCCCTGATGCGCGCCGGTGTGGTCGGCAGCGTCGGTGAGGCGTTCGTGGATCTGCTGGCCCCACGCGGCCGGTACTTCGTCGACAAGTCGGACACCCCCCTCGACGACGCCGTGCAACTGGTGGCGGAGGCCGGGGGCGTGAGCGTTCTCGCCCACGGACGTGCCCGCACGAGGGGACGGCTGCTGTCACTCGATCACGTCCGAGACCTGGCGGGAGCCGGTCTGCACGGGCTCGAGGTGCATCACCCCGACCACTCGGCGGACGACGCTCGGGTACTCCAGGAAGTGGCCGACGAACTCGGTCTGGTCGTCACCGGCTCCTCCGACTACCACGGCACGAACAAGGCCATCCGGCTCGGCGAGTTCACGACGGACACCGACGAATTCGACACCCTCGTATCGAAAGCATCCGGGGTGCAGGTGGTCTCGGCGTGAACACGCACGAGTCCGAGCGGTACGACCCCTACGGTCCCACCCTCCCGAGGACGGTGACGGCCACCGAACCGCGCCGCAGCCCTCTCGTGGTCCGCACGCTGCGCGCCCTCAGCGGGGCCGTCGCCGCCGGAGTGGTGATCCTCTGCCTGGTCGTGATCGGCTCCGCCTACGTGGGCGGCGGCCGGGGCTTCCCCGGCCCGGGGACGATCTCCATCACCGCGCACGTGGCCGCGTCCGTGTTCGTGATCGTGGCGCAAAGGTTTGCGGACCGCCGCGACGGTCTCGTCGCAGTGGTCGCATCCGTCGCCGTCCTCGCGGCGGCGGCGCTTCTGCTGGCTACCCAGTGGTGGGGTTGACGGACGCTCGGCGCGTTATGTGAAACCGGCTCTCACAGTGACCCATCGGTAACTTATTCTCACAGGTAGAGGCCAGAAAACGTGAGACATCTGACTCTCGTGGCAATTTGATTGTGCATCGATATTCGTGCCAGACTTAGCACCACTCCGACGTCGGCGCCACCGCCCTTCGGCGGGGGTTTTATGGCAGTGTTGCCAGGGCTCACCCGCCCGTGCCATGACGCTTCGGAAGTTCTGCGGCCATCGTGATCGCGCACCCCGGAAGCTTCACCCTCAGTTGTCGTTCGTGGAGTAACTGTGAAGATCAGCGCCGATCCTCACGGTTACTTCTCAGTAACCCGGCCCCGAGTGAGCCTGGACTTAGCAGGAGTGTCATCGTGTCCATCGTGTCCGAACCCACCACACCGCAGAAGGTCGAGCTGACCGACGAGGAGATCTTCGCCGGCCACATCGGGGGGAAGCTCTCGGTCGAGACCACGACCGCCCTCGATACCCAGCGCGCCCTGTCCATCGCCTACACCCCCGGCGTCGCGCAGGTTTCCCGCGCCATCGCCGCCGACGAAACCCTCGCCGACCGGTACACCTGGACCAGCCGCCTCGTGGTCGTCGTCAGTGACGGCTCCGCGGTGCTCGGCCTCGGGGACATCGGCCCCCGCGCCTCCCTTCCCGTGATGGAGGGCAAGTCCGCCCTGTTCAAGAACTTCGCCGGACTGAACTCGATCCCACTGGTCCTGGACACCAAGGACCCCGACGA
>NZ_LTCZ01000161.1:0-1138 GCF_001583455.1 Rhodococcus sp. LB1
ACCTCCTCGACGCCGACGAAAAACAGCTGATCCTCGAGGACTGGAACCACACCGATCATGCGACAACCACCGACACACTGGTGTCGATGTTCGGTGCGCAGGTGACGCGCACACCCGACGCGCCCGCGGTGGTCGACGGAAACCGAACACTGTCCTACGCCGAGTTCGACGCACGCGTCAATCGTCTCGCCCGACACCTGATCACCCAGGGCGTGGGCCCGGAAACCATCGTGGCACTACGGATGCGCCGCTCCCTCGACTTCGTCGTCGGCGTCTACGCGACCCTCACCGCCGGTGCAGCTTATCTGCCCATCGACCCCCACCACCCAGCCGAGCGCACACACTTCATACTCGCAGTGGCACAACCCACCTGCATGCTGACCACCACCCACGACGACCAAGACGATCTGCCCGACCCGGTACCGGTCCTCCACCTCGACACCATCGATCTGTCACGGCTGTCCGGGGCGCCGGTGACCGACGCGGACCGCCGCGCACCACTACGCCCGCAGAACACGGCCTACGTGATGTTCACCTCGGGATCGACCGGCCGCCCGAAGGGAGTGACCGTGGCGCACAGCGCGATCGTCAACGAGGCTCAGTGGGTGGTCGAGGCGTTCGATCACCGTGCCGGTGATCGTCTTCTGCAGAGCAACGCGGTGACCTTCGACGCATCGACCCCCGATCTCTTCGCACCGCTACAGGTCGGGGGCTGCGTGGTCTTGGCAGGGCCCGACGGCCAACGCGACCCCGACTACCTCGCCGAACTCATCCGGGCACAGAAGGTCACTCACGTGGCGTCGGTGCCGACGGTACTGACCGCCCTGATGGCCGGCCGATCACCCGACGTCCTCCGCGGCGTGCGGGTGGTCTACCTCGGCGGTGAAATGCTGTCCGGGCAGACGGTCGCGCGGTTGGCGGAGTTCGGTCCGGCGACGGTATGGAACCAGTACGGGCCCACCGAAACCACCGTCAGCGTCATCTGCCACCGCTGCACCCAGCACGAAGAGTCGGTGGTACCCATCGGCACACCCCAGATCAACTGCCATGCCTACGTGCTGGACCACCGCTTGCATCCGGTACCGGTGGCGGTGGTGGGCGAGTTGTATGTGGCCGGAATCCAGCTGGCCCGCGGATA
>NZ_LTCZ01000162.1:0-2986 GCF_001583455.1 Rhodococcus sp. LB1
GTGCCGTCGCCGATCTTCAATGTGTCGGTGCGCTCCTTGATCTTGGTCACGAGTTCGTCGGCGATGTCGCCGACCGCGACCAGGGCGGAGATGGCCATGCAGCGTTCGCCGGCGGAGCCGAAGCCGGCGTTGACCATGGCGTCGGCGGCGAGGTCGAGGTCGGCGTCCGGGAGGACGATGGCGTGGTTCTTCGCCCCACCCAGGGCTTGGACGCGTTTGCCGTGGGCGGTGCCGGTGGCGTAGACGTACTGGGCGATGGGGGTGGAGCCGACGAAGCTGATGGCCTTGACGGCGGGGTGGGTGAGGAGTTCGTCGACGGCGGTCTTGTCGCCTTGGAGGACGTTGAAGACGCCGGCGGGGAGTCCGGCTTCGGCCCAGAGTTCGGCCATCCAGATCGCGGCGGTGGGGTCCTTCTCGGACGGCTTGAGGACGACGGTGTTGCCGGCGGCGATGGCGATGGGGAAGAACCACATCGGGACCATGGCGGGGAAGTTGAACGGTGAGATGATCCCGACCGGGCCGACGGGCTGACGGATCGAATGCACGTCGACATTCGTCGACGCATTCTCGGTCATGCCGCCCTTGAGCAGATGCGCGATACCGCACGCGAATTCGACGACCTCCTGCCCGCGGGACACCTCGCCGAGGGCGTCGGAGACGACCTTGCCGTGCTCGGCGGTGATGATCTCCGCCAACTCGCCCTTGCGGGCGTTGAGCAGTTCCCGGAACTTGAAGATCACCTGGGTGCGCTTGGCGAGGGAGGTGTCGCGCCAGGCGGGGAACGCCGCGGCGGAGGAATCGATCACGGCGCGGGCGTCCTGGACACTGGCCAACGCGACCTGACCGGTGACGGCACCGGTCGCCGGATTCGTCACCGGAGCGGTGTTACCGCTCGTACCCGTGAAACTCTTGTTGTCGAACCAGTGCGGGATGGTCCGGGTCTGCGCTGCGCCATCGCTGTGTGTCATGGGTGTCCTTACCGAGAGAGCCGATACGCGGAAACTCCGCGCGAAGTGCGATGTCTTCACTCTGGTCCGCCGACAAGGCGCTGGAGCCCGACGTTCTGTAAGGAAATACGACTTCTGATTTACACTGTGTAAATGCAGCCCACCATCGTCGACATCCTGGCGCTCCCGGTCGTGCAGGCGGGAACACCCGAGGTGATCGGCGGCGGACCCCTCGACAGGCCGGTGCGTTGGGTGCACGTCAGCGATCTACCCGACTTGTCGAACCTCCTCCAGGGTGGCGAACTCGTCCTCACCACCGGCCAGCCGCTCGCGGACGACTCGTCGAGCGTGGCGTACCTGGAGGGACTGGCCGCGGCGGGCGCAGCCGGACTCGTCGTCGAACTCGGCGTCCACGTCGACACCGTGCCGGAAGGGGTGGCGCGCGCCGCCGACAGACTGTCGTTTCCCGTCATCGCACTGCACCGCCAGATCCGGTTCGTCGAGGTCACCGAGGAAGTGCACCGATCGATCGTCGCGGAGCAGTACGACGAGGTCGCGTTCGCCCGGCACGTGCACGAGGTCTTCACCGACCTGAGCATGAAGCGGGCGTCGCTCGGTGAGATCGTCGACGCCGCGGCCGGCATGCTCGGCGCCCCGATCGTGCTCGAGGACCTCAACCGGCAGGTACTGGCCTTCGCGGCGCAGGGAACCACGGCGGCGGATCTCCTCGCCGAGTGGGAACGTCGGTCGCGGCTGACGCCCGTGTCGCATCAGACCGCGATCGACGGCCCGGAGTCGTGGACGACGACGCCCGTCGGCGCGCATCGGCAGGAGTGGGGACGACTCGTCGCCCCTCGCCCCGTCGCCGCCGAAGGTCGGGCGCGGATGACCCTCGAGCGCGCCGCGCAGGCGCTCGCGCTGAACCGCATGGTCGAGCAGGACCGGACCGCGCTCGAGCAGCAGGCCCAGAGCGGGCTCATCGACGAACTCCGCCGCGGACGCATCCAGGACGAGGCTGAGGCGACGGCGCGCGCCCATGCGCTCGGCCTCCGGCCGGCACTGACCTACCTGCCGATGACGGTCCGGGTCAGCGAAACCGCCAGCGCCGACCAGGTTCTCGCGCAGCGGCGGCGTGTGAACATGCTGGACGCCGTCCGCCACGCTGTCCGGACGTCGCGGCAAACCGCACTCACCGCGAACACCCGCGCCGGACAGATCGACCTGCTCCTGTCGCATCCGCCGGCGTCCACACCCGACGCGCTGTCCGAACTCTGTGCGGCGATCCGTGCCGCGCTCACCCGGCTGGACGGCGTCCTCCATTGCACGATCGGCGTCGGTCCCGAATCGACCCGGCTCCTGGACGCCGCGGGCGGCCTGACGGAATCCGCTCACATCGCCGAGGTCGCGCTGTCGTTGCCACCGGGCGACAAGGTCTTTCACCGAGCGGCCGACATCCGGTTGCGCGGTCTGCTCGCCCTCATCCGGACCGATCCGCGGGTGCAGGCCTTCGCCGAGACCGAACTCCGTGGCCTGCTGGAACATCAGGCGCGACACGGCGGCGACAGTGTCGACGTCCTGCGCAGCTTCCTCGAACTCGGTGGCAACAAGACCGAACTCGCGAAACAGCTCCACCTCTCTCGCCCCACGCTCTACGCGAAACTGGCCACGATCCAGCGACTGCTCGGTGTCGACCTGGACGACGCCGAGTCCCGGACGTCGCTGCACACGGCCATGCTGATCCTGCGGCTCCGCCACCCGTGAGTACTTGTTAACGGCGGGCGGTTAATAAGTACTCACGGGGCGAAGCCACTCTCCGAACATCGTTCGACGACGACCGGCTAAGGGCGCCGGCATTCGAATAGTCGCGAGCCAGTACCTCAATGTTGAGAATTATCTTCACAACTGTTGGCAGGAATAGATGCTTTCTTCACTATTGGCACCTACCAATCGAATTTCCGACAGCACGGAGCTCTCATGAAGATCGGCATCCCCCGCGAGATCAAGAACCACGAATACCGGGTGGCCATCAGCCCCGCCGG
>NZ_LTCZ01000163.1:0-2876 GCF_001583455.1 Rhodococcus sp. LB1
CGGCAGAAACTGGACTGCACGTTCGACGAGATCAGCCTCGAAGAACTCACCCAGCAAATGGCCGGCGGCGACGAACTCGAAGCACTCACCCACGAACTACGCCGCTGAACTACCTTCCACGCCACATCACACTGCACCGCCCCGGAAACTCCGGGGCGGTGCAGTCGTGCGCCGATACTCCAGAACCACACCCTCACGGCATGTTGTAGGGAGTGATGATCCGAATCGGTGACATCGCCGTGGTCACACCCGACAGCCCGCCGCGTCCCTGAATCAGCATGCGGCACGCCAAGTTCGCATCCGACCGAAGATCGTGATCGAGGACGGCCGAGATCTTCTTGTCACGGAGCAACTGCCTGTTGTCCTGATCGAGGTCGTGGGCGATGAAAACACGGTAGCTACGACCGAGCTTCTCGAAGGCACGCACCGTCGCCATATTGCCGCCACCGATCGAATAGACCGCCTCGATATCAGGGTTGTGTTCGAGGGCGTCGAGGACGAGATGCTCGACTGTCGTGTCGAGGCCCTCACTCTCGGAGATGTCGATCAGTGTGCGCTGAGATCCGATACCCCCGACGTTGCCCGAGCGGC
The DNA here is from genome assembly GCF_001583455.1 of Rhodococcus sp. LB1. Lineage (NCBI taxonomy): Bacteria > Bacillati > Actinomycetota > Actinomycetes > Mycobacteriales > Nocardiaceae > Rhodococcus > Rhodococcus sp. LB1. The sequence continues at coordinate 592 of NZ_LTCZ01000163.1, forward strand.
GCAGCGCGCCGCGGAACCCCATCTCACGCTCCTCCTCGCCACGAAAAGCATTGCTGCTCAGCGTGACCAGCACACTTGCCGAGGTGTCGCACAGCCATTGCTCGAGCAGGTACGCGGCGGTCTCACCGGCCGCCCGGTTCTCGATACCGACGTATCCGACCCGACTGCTGCTCGGCACGTCGGTGGCGTAGGTGACGACCGGGATCCCCGCCTCGGTGAGCCGGTCGATGGCGTCGGAGACCTCGATGGTGTCGGGAGCCTTGACGATGACGCCTTGCGAGGGGCGTGTGACGAGCTTGTCGAGCACCTCGACCATGGCCGGTACCGAACCGGTCTCCCGGAAGTGGAACCGGGTCCTGACCACCGCAGGTGCCAGGGAGGGTAGTTCCGCCTCCACCGCCTCGCGGAACGCTCCGGAAAATCGCGGCGGAGCCTGCATCACGACATCGAAGAGGAACTTTCGCCCCGCCAACCGCAGTTGGGAGCGCTGTTTGTCCAGGTCGATGATCGCTTGCGCGACTTCGGCGCGGGTTCCTTCCCTGACGCCCGGGCGGTTGTGCAGCACGCGGTCGACCGTCGCCTCGCTGAGACCTGCCTGCTGGGCAATCTCTCGAACCTTGTAACGACTGTGCGCCACAACTTCCCCCTTGAGGTGAAAATGATGGATGATGGCGGTTGATTGAGGCACGTATCACAGCAAGACTAACAGGGGTAAGCGAAACACGCTTCTGACGAGCAACTCCCCCAGTTCTTCGGCAACGAGCCTCCCGGCGTGGTCCGTCCGCGTCGACCCGTCACCCGATCCCGGCGGCGAAGACCGAAAGGAAAGCAGTGGCCACCTGTGGCACCGATCCTGCCTGTACTGCTTTCGGACCGGCCGTAGTCGAGACCGGGCTGCCGACACCGCAATCACTCGGTGACCGATAGTCCGACATTTCGGTATTCAGGCACGCAGCTCGCCGCCGACCTCAACTCCAGAAATCTGCACGCATACTTCGGAGATCGAACAGGACTCCGCCGGAAAGGCTTTCACATGACCACGCCAGCGCACCAGAACCCCGAACGCCACCGGGTCGTGGTGATCGGCTCGGGATTCGGCGGGCTGTTCGCCACGCAAGGCCTGAAACGAGCCGACGTCGATGTGACCATCATCGCGGGCACCTTTCCAATACCGGGACAAAGGCAGCATGGCCACGGTTTGCCGGTTCAGTGCGGTCGCGCAAGTCGGACGGTTCGAGTTCAGCGGCTTTGTAGCTTGGCTGCTCTGGCTCGCCGTGCACCTCGTCTACGTCGTCGGCTTTCGCAGCCGCATCGCCACTCTGTTGTCCTGGACCTCGTCGTTCCTCGGCCGCGGACGCGGCCAGTTGACCACCTCCGCGCAGCAAATCCGCGCCCGCGCCGCCGTGACAGGGCAACACAACCAGATCCGCAACCCGCGCCTAGCGCACATCGAACCTGGACTCGGGAACCTGATCGGCACAGCTGCACGCGAAGCCGAGCCGGCAACCCGCGCCTCCTGATCAACAACCCCTTCGCTTTGTCCACTCATTCGATCGGAGATCCAATGAAAGAGAAACGTGGTGACGACCTCATCAACTTCGCTCTGCGTTGGGCACCGTTCGGTGGGCCGCACGACGACGACCTCCTCGTCGAATTTGGTATGACCTCGCGCACCTACTACAACCGGCTCGCGCGCGCACTGCGGGTGCGGCCGGCGAGTGAGGTCGGCGAGGACATGCACCGCACACTGCTGGGTCTGTGCTACCGACAAGAACCCACCTCGTACGGGCCCGAGCCCTCCCCGCCGGCGCACCACCCACACCCCCCAACCCCTCCACTAGTCACCAGCTCGAAACGTGAAAGGTTCACCGATGTCTGACGTCATCTCTCATTGGCTCGACGGCAAACCCCGCCACCGGTGCCGTGACCGGTCAGGTGGCCCTGGCCGGCGTCGAAGACGCCCGCGCCGTCATCGACGCCGCCGCCGCCGCGTTCCCCGCCTGGCGCGACACCTCCCTCGCCAAGCGTTCCGCCATCGTCTTCAAGTTCCGGGAACTGCTCAACGCCCGCAAGGGCGAGTTGGCGGAAATCATCACCGCCGAACACGGCAAGGTCGTCTCCGACGCATTGGGTGAGGTCTCCCGCGGCCAGGAGGTCGTCGAATTCGCCTGCGGCATCGCGCACCTGCTCAAGGGCGGCATGACCGAAAACGCCTCCACCAACATCGACGTCTCCTCCCTCCGCCAGCCCGTCGGCCCGGTCGGCATCATCTCACCGTTCAACTT
>NZ_LTCZ01000164.1:0-21269 GCF_001583455.1 Rhodococcus sp. LB1
TCCGGCGCCCGCGGCGCCGGCGGTGGCCTCAGCGGCGAAAGTCGGCGTCGCGAAGAGCGCCGTCGCACCGGTGTCGGAAAGCGAGAACTCGATCTCGCGGGACTTGAGTAGCGGGTTCATGGGCACCGCGATGGCACCACTGCGGAGGATGCCGTAGAAGGCCAGCGCGAACGCGGGCGTATTGGGCAGCATCAGCCCGACCCGATCGCCGGGCCCGATGTCTTCATGGTCGAGGAAGGTGGCGACTCGCGCGGCCGCCGCGTCGAACTCGGTGAAGGTAAATTCCAGATCATCGCAGCGAAGTGCCACCGAATCGGGGTAGTTTCGCGCTGAGGCAACAAGATTCAGACTCAGGTTGGACAAGAGGACCTCCGGTGACTGTTGGCGTTTTTCCGGTAATTCAAGGGTGACCCCCGGCGCAGCCTGAGTCGATGGCGGCGGGAACAACGTCGATGGGCAACCGGTGTGTGCGCTCACAACCGGCGTCGATCGGGCCTATCGTGTCGGTATGGAGGGACCACCCGATCGGCCCATCGTCGAACTCGCCGCTGCGATGCTGGCCCGTGCCGACCAGCTCGGTGCCGCGCTGGCCGAGGTCATCCGCCGCGACATCGACTACTACCGGTCGAGCGCCCTCGTGACCACCGACGAGATTCAGCGCAGCTGCACCGCGAACATGACCTTCGTCTTTCATTCACTGTCCGGGGACACCGAGATAGACCTCTCCGCAGCAGAAGCGACAGGGACAGCCCGGGCACTCGCCGGGGTCCCGTTGCCTGCGGTGATGGCGGCATACCGGATCGGCTTCCGATTCATGTGGGAGACAACGGTCACCGAGGCGAGGAGTAGCGGGGTGCCGCTCGACGCGATCCTGAACGCCACCTCGCAGATCCTCATCGCCCAGGACATGTTCACTCAGGCAATGACCGACGCGTACCGACACCAGCAAACGGTTCAGGTCCTCCGCCGCGAAGAGGAGCGTTCGGCGCTGGTGGAAGCGTTGTTGTTCCGCCGCATCACCAACATACAGAGCCTGTGGGAGACAGCGGACCTCTTGCGGTTGCCGACGGCTGGCCCGTATGTTGTCGTGGCAGCCCAGGTTCCCGCCATCGGCAAACTTGGCCTGCCGGACATCGCAAGCAAGCTCGACGTCCGCGACATCCGCTCAGCCTGGCGACTGCTGCCCGACTTACAGGTCGGCATCGTCTTTCTCCGTCGCCTCGACATCCTCCGCGAGCTGATCGATGTCCTCGACACCGCCGCCTCCTCGCGCGTCGGCATCAGTCCCCAGTTCGACGACCTCAGCGAGACCAGCGAAGCACTGCGACTCGCCCGGATAGCCATCGGCGAGAGACCGTCCGGCGACTCCCTGATCACGGTCTTCGACGGATCCCCGCTAGCGTTCGCCGCCGTCAGTGCACCCGAGGCCATGAAACGGATCGGGAAGTCCGTGCTCGGACCGATCGATCACCTGCCACCCGAGGAGCGCCAGATCCTGGTGGACACCTTCGCAGCATGGCTCGATGCCGGCGGTTCGGCGAACGAGACCGCTGCGAAGATCTACTGCCATCCGAACACCGTTCGGCATCGACTCCACCGCATCGAGGAGTGGACCGGCAAGTCGCTGTCGCGGCCGAAAGATCTCGCCGAGCTCTGCCTGGCATTCGAGATCGACCGCCTGCTGCCCTGAGCGATACGCGCCACCGGCCGCAGCACCACTCGTTCGGACCAGTCCCGGTGCCGCCGCAACAGCGATCCGAACTCACCGGTCTCCTGCAACCGTTCCATACCGTAATCGACGCAGCGTCTCGAGCCGCACCCGCAGCGTCCACTTCGCGAATCAGAACCGAGGTCCGAGAGAACAATCATCACAGAGAGCCCATTGGGACGGATCGGCCGGCCAACCGGAAGGAATCTCATCGCAAGCTTGGGACCGGTCGGACCGTCAGCCGCCTTGCCCGCCCGTGCGGCGGTAGTTCGGGTATACGCTCGCTAAAATGCGAATGTCCTCTTGGCACAGTTCGCTCCGGGGATGACCTGCCACAATCGCTCGACGAAACGGCGCGCTGCCATTCCGAAGCGCACAAGGATTTCCTCCTCGGTAGCACCACCGAATGGTGTCCACATCATGGCGAATTCGATAAGGTGCTCCGCCTCGGGGTCAGGATGGTTGCGTTTGCGGTTCGCTTCGATCCACGCGGCGCGACCCCTATGACGCGACTGGCGATACTGGCGAGAGTTCATGGGGAGTTCACACATCGAGTCGGCACCGAGGAAGCGTTGGAAGTAGGGACTCCGCCACGAATACTGACAGTTCGACCCACCTACTCATCGCCTGCACACAAGATCGAGCCTTCACCGAAGTCGTCGCCTTCCATTCTCGTAAGCATGTTTTCTTCCTGCATCGGAAGCGCCGGCGTCAGATTCCCGTGCTCGTCACGCCGGGGTCCGTACGCTGCCAGAAAGGGCATGTTCGACGAAGTATCGTGTACATGGTGCTTCTTTCCGGTCTTGAAAAGTACGGCGTCGCATAGACCTCCACGCGGAGACGATCGCATCGAGATCCATCCTCCAGTCAGAAGTCGATCTGCCACGTACAGCGCCGGCCCGGCGGTGCCCAGGGAGTCCACGAGGATCACGCCGGTCAGGTCGACGGACGCCCGGATCGCGTCGAGGCCGGCGGCGAACGCGTCGTCGTTGTAGCCACTGGTGACCTTGCTGGACGGGCCGAATCCACTCCGAACGCGGACCGGCCGGACATACGCTCGTGCAGTGCGTGTGCCGTTGCGGTACAAGGACTCGAGGACTCGACTCTCTGTCGCCGCACCCGGTTCAGGCTAGATACCATTGGTCGCATCCCACATGGCATGATCGTAAGTTGTTTCCGATCGAAGGCAGTGAGGGCTTCAGCGAGTGGCCTCACGCTGACCGCAGGTGGCCGCAGGCGGCCATCACGGATCCGGCGTTCAAGGCGGACCAGGCACTCACGATCGGGTTCGACGACGAAGAACATCGCGCGTCCGTGCTCGGGCACCACCCGAGGGGGCTCCGCGATGGTGACGCCCACACTGGAACCGAGCCCTGGGACACCAGATAGGTTGCCCCGGGTCCCGGTATCGGTTGCGGGCAAGCCGGTCATCCAGGTAGCAGCAGATGATCTGGGACGCATCGGAACAAGGGCAGGTAGGACGTTGACGGCCTCTGGTCATCGTTTCGCCCATCTGCCGTCCTGATGGGGATCTCGGTAAGGGAAACGGATTACCGGCCGCTGGTCTGAACCTGCGAATCGGTAGATCGCGTGCCGGTGGGAGCGCACCACTCCTACCGGCACGTCGTTCGCTGGTGCGACCGCTGCTATCTGCTCGGCAATGGGTGCCGCCCGAGATTCGCGGTCAGCGACAGCCAGCGTGCACGATCCTCGGGTCCCGTGGAACACCGGGAGTTCAATCGTGGCAACATCTTTGCCCGTCACTTTCGTCCCGTCGTACGGATGCATTTTTCGATGTTAACCTTGTCGGTTCCGAGCCACATGAACCTGTTGTTGCGCCGGTCCAGGCTAGGACAGCCTCTGCGGCCTCGACCCAGCGGATGACGGTGGAGTGGTGGTAATGCCCAGCGGCGTCGGTGTCCTGCCATTCGACACGACGATCGACGACGACGCTCGCGGGGGACGGGATGGTCATGACGGCACCGCGGAGGAGATATCGCGCAGGCGGAACCGCTGCAGCTTTCCGCTCGGGGTCCGCGGCAGTCTGTCGAGGAAGACGATGCTGCGGGGGTACTTGTAGGGTGCTGCGGTCTGCTTGACGAAGTTTTGAATCTCGAGAATCTTCTTCTCGTCGCCGACCGCGCCGTCGCGCAACACGATGGCCGCGTGCACGATCATGCCGCGTTCGTCGTCGGGGAGTCCGATGACGGCACTCTCGGCGACATCGGGATGCTTGTCGATCGCTTCCTCGACCTCGGGTGCGGCGATGTTGTACCCGGAGGAGACGATCATGTCGTCACTGCGGGCGTGGTACCAGAAGTACCCGTCTTCGTCGCGGGTGTAGGTGTCTCCTGTGAGGTTCCAGCCCTCGCGGACGTAGTTCTTCTGCCGGTCGTCGGCGAGATACCGGCATCCGGTGGGGCCTTTGACTGCCAGCAGACCAGGAGTGCCGTCAGACACCGGTTGCCCGTTCTCATCGTGGATCTCGGCATAGAACCCGGGCACCGCCTTGCCGGTCGAGCCGGGACGGATGTCCTCGTCGGCGGCGGAGATGAACACGTGCAGCATCTCGGTGCCGCCGATGCCGTTGATGATGCTGATTCCGGTCGCGTCGTGGAACTGATGCCACACCGATGCGGGAAGGTGCTCGCCCGCGGAGACGCATCGGCGCAGAGAGCCGAGCTTGTCGGCCTGATCCTCGCGCAGCAGTGCCCGATAGGCGGTCGGAGCGGTGAACAGCACACTGACACCGAATTTCGCGACTGCGTCGGCGAGTTCGGCGGGGGTCGCGCGTTCGAGCAGCAGGGTGGCGGCCCCGACCCGCATCGGGAAGACCATCAGACCGCCGAGTCCGAAGGTGAATGCCAGCGGCGGTGTGCCGGTGAACAGGTCGTCGACTTCCGGCTTGACGACGTGCCGGGAGAAGGTGTCCGCGTTCGCCAGGACGTCGCGGTGAAAGTGCATCGTGGCCTTTGGTGAACCGGTGGTTCCGGACGTCGGCGCGAGCATTACCACGTCGTCGGCAGCGGTGTCGACGTTGGTGAACTCGCCGGACTTGCGCTCGGCGGAGGTGATCAGATCATCGGCTCCCCCGCCGCCGAATGCGATCACGGGGATATCACCCGCCGCCTGCATCATCTCCTCGGTGAAGCGGTGATCGCATAGAGTCAGCGCCGGACTCGTGAGCTCGATCAGCTTGACGATCTCGAGGTGTCGGAGCAGTGGCATGGTCGTCACGACGACACCGCCTGCCTTGGCGACAGCGAACCAGCAGGCGACGAGCCAGGGATTGTTCGGACCCCGCAGCATCACCCGTTGGCCGGGCACCAGCCCATGGTCGCCGACGAGGACCTGAGCGATTTGGTTCGCGCGTCGCAACAGCGCTCCGTACGACCACTGTTCGGTTGGAGTGAGCAGGCAGCGGCGGTCCGGTCCCCATGCTGCGACCGCGTCGTCGAGCAAGGTGCGCGCACAGTTCAACCGGTCGGGGTATGCCAACTCGGGCAGGTCGAAGCGTAGATCCGGCCAGTCGGATGTGGGCGGCAGGTTGTCACGGCAGAAGGTGTCGATGTGGGCCGACCTGGAGAGCATGTGTGTGAGCCTTTCCACAGGTGTCTAAGTGATGAAAGTATGCACTGATTGTGACGACATGTGAATAGGCGACATAGACTTTTATCAACGGAACTACCTGAGGCCTGGGCGCAACGCTCCCCCCGATCACTCACCTATGGTGTTCTCATGACGGTCTTCACCGATGACACCGAGTCGCAGCCGCGAGAGCTGATTGTCACCTTGTTCGGCCTCTACGCCCGCGCGGAAAGCAACTGGCTCCCGGTGGCCGGACTGGTGCGACTGATGGCCGACCTGGGAGTCGACGGGCAAGCGGTGCGCTCCTCGGTCTCGCGACTCAAGCGACGCGACGTCCTGCAGAGCGTGCGCCACGACGGCGCAGCCGGGTATGCACTGTCCCGATCAGCCCTGGACGTCATCAACGAGGGAGATACGCGCATCTTTCACCGCAGGCGCGCAACCATGGAGGATGGTTGGGTCGTCCTGGTGTTCTCGGTACCCGAGTCCGAACGCGAGAAGCGGCACCTACTGCGCACGTCGCTGACCACGCTCGGTTTCGGAACTGCGGCGCCGGGGGTGTGGATCGCACCTGGCCACCTGGCTCAGGAGACTCGCGAGATGCTCGAGCGACGTGGCCTCGCCGCTTACGTCGACATCTTCGAAGGCAACCACATCGCCTTCGGGGAGCTGCGTTCGAAGGTGCGTCGGTGGTGGGACCTCGAAGAACTGACCTTGTCGTACGCGGACTTCATCGAGCGGTACCGGCCCGCACTGCGCGAGTTCACGGGCGGGCCGGTGACCCCGGATTCGGCCTTCGCGACCTATGTTCCGATGCTGACCGTGTGGCGGCGCTTGCCCTACCTTGACCCAGGCCTTCCGCTGGCGCTACTGCCGCAGGGCTGGAACGGCGTGACGGCGGAACAGCTGTTCGCCGACCTCAATGAGGTCCTCAGCGGTCCCGCCCGCGAACACGCGATGGAGGTCATTCACCGGCGACGACAGCCACAGCCTGTATCTCGATGAGAGCTTCGGGCTGCCACAGGCCGGTGACCCCGATACCCGCCATGGCGGGACCAACTCTCCGGCCCTGGGGCGTGCGCGAATCCGGACGGCTTCAGCATCGACGCAACGAGGGGTTGATGTGGCTGATCGACATGGGGGCCTCACCGTCTCTCGAATCGGGTTCTCCGTGTAGCGCGGTGGGGTTCGTCAAAAAATCAGCAACACCGCATGGATATAGTGCTGACCTTATGTTCGTCAGTGCAACAGCATAACGACGCGGACTGCCGTCGTCGTCGGTGGCACGCTGTTCCGCGCGGACGAGGCGCAGTGCCTATGAGACTTGGACTTCGCCTGCCCCAGCGGATGGGCATTGATTTGCGGCACGACGTCACTGAGGTAGCCAGCGCAGCCGAACGTGCCGGGTTCGACAGTATCTGGGCCTGGGAGCGACCGTTGTTTCCTGTGGCGCCCCGTGATTCCTTTACTCCGGGCGCGCGCCGTGGCCGCCCGCGTATCGGCAAGGGGCTGACCCGTTAACCGTCCTCGCGGCCGCAGCAGTGGTGACCGAGCGAGTCCGACTGGGCACCAGCGTGATGGTTGCCGGCCTTGATCAGCCTCTCCAACTCGCGAAGAGATTCGCGACCCTCGACCAGATCAGCGGGGGCGTGTGGCCGCGGGGTTGGGCACGGGCTGAGCAGTCGACGAGTTCGAGGCAGTCGGCGTGGCCAAGTCCGATCGCGGCCGACTGCTCGACGAGACCCTCGACGTCTTCAATGCAGCCTGGGGTCCGGATCCAGTGAACTACCGGGGGCCCACACGCTCATCGACAACGCCTACGTCCTGCCGAAGCCGGCTTCACCGATCCCCGTCATCTTGGGCGGCGATGTCGACGTCAGCTCCACTGGAGGTCCCAATGCACGTGTGCTGCAGCGGGTCGCTCGACGTGCCGACGGTTGGATGCCACTTTTCCCGACCCCTGGCGCTGCTGGTGCTCAGAAGCTTCGTACGGCGTGGGACTTGATACGCCAGTCGGCGGCCGCCACAGGGCGCGACCCGTCCAAGATGGAAATGATCGTGGTGGGGAACGTCACGTTCTCCGAGACCCCGTCCGGCGACGATCGGACCGGCTTTTCAGGCACACTCGAGCAAATTCTCGACGACATCGCTTCCGCAGCAAGTGCGGGCGCAGATGAGTTGATCCTCGACCTGCACTTGCAGGACTGGTGGCGGAACACACGTCAGATGCTGGACGCGGCACTCGAGATTCGGGAGCTTGTGTCGGCCCGATGATGTCGAGGATGGGTCGGATCCGGTTCCACATCACCGAGACCCGTTCAGCGACAGACGACTAGCTTCGAACACTCCTCGTTGGGTGTGTTACTGGAACTGAGGCGACGGCAATGATGACTTGTTTCATCTGTCACGTGCGTGGCCGATACGGTCGCATGGATGGCGAAGCCAATCCGAGCCCATCCAGAGAACGATGGGCAGCAGTCCGGGGACTCAGCCCTCTCCGGTGGCAACCGGTACCGATGATCTCCTCACCCGGGCGAGAACCGAGGCTATGGTGGCGGGCGGGCCGTGGGCGCAAATCGGCGCGCGGCTCGGGTGAACGACCGCCCGCGACCGCGGCGTCGTCACCGATCGGAACTGGCAGGAGGCGACAGTCAGGGAGCTCAGAGCCACGAAATGAGAATCGACGCGCAGCGAAGATCTGCCACGCGCTGGACTGCCGATTCGTAGACCACGACGAATAGGTGTCGTACGTACAACTGCTGGGTTACCGGGCTCGCCGCCTCCTCGCGAAGGCAACCCACCGTTGCGGGTCAGCACAGGACTTCGACAGGCTTCCCCTTCGACAGGCTTGCTTCGCGCTTCGCTCAGCAGTAGGTACGACGCCATCAGACACGCGTCAATGCTTCCCCCATCGTGCGGTTGAGGGTGCTGAGCGAGCGGACGGCACTGCGAACCGGCCCCGGCGTGGTGGTCGACTGCAGCATGACGTCGGGTGCCGAGGTTTCGGTGAGTTTCTCCGGCGGCTCTACGTGCTCGCCGGTGAGTGCGCGTTTGACGTCTGCGATGGTTGCCTTGGTGACGTCGGCTGCTTGGCGCAATGCCTTCGCGGTTTCCTGCGACGGTCCGCTGTCCGGTTCGCCGCGAGAGGCGCTCACCCCTGCTCGGGCGAGGGCATGAGACGACCGATTGCTGACCGTCATGATCCGCAACAACCGCTTCGCTCCCCGACGAGTCCGCGTCGTCGGTCCCATTTCCAAGGGTTTGCCGGCCGTGACAAGGTCCTTCAGCGCGTTGTCCAGCTTCCGCATGTCGGCGACGAGGTGAGTCTCGTGGCCTGGTTGGACGACGGCTCCGATACCGGTGTCGATGATGGCACTCATCTGATCGAGGTAGTCCTCGATCTTCGAGATCAGCGTCGATCTCGTTCCGGTGGAGAAGATGAAGTAAGCCGCCGCTATTCCGACGAGTCCCCCGGCCGCCGTTTCGTAGATGCGCAGTTCGAGTACCTCGATGCTGAATGTGCCGAGCAGTCCGTACAGCATCGCAAGCATGACGGTGACGAAGAAGGAGAGCAATGCGTAGGCAACCGTGACGAGGTAGAACGCGAAGAACACGCAGACGACGAGCAGGAGCAACTGCAACGGCTGATTGTTTCCGACCAACGCAGACAGCACCACTCCTCCAAGAACTCCCGCGATGGTACCGACGACACGATGCCCTGCGCGCGAGAGAATCTCACCGCGGGTCGACGCTCCGGTGAAAACGAGGAAGGCCGTCAGAACCGCCCAATACCAGCGGTCGGGCGAGATGAGCTCACCGAGAATCGTTGCAGCGCTGGTCGCGACGGCTACCTGAATCGCGGCTTTGGTGCTCGGATTCAATCCGGTGTCCATTTCTTCGACCTCGTCCGGCTTCTTCCTCGGCTCGGATTCTGTTCGCAGGGCGTTGCTGGTGATGTGATGGATCGCGATGTGCGCCTGCACTGCTCGCATCGCGGCGCCGGTCGCGATACCCGCACGAGTCGATGGATCGGACTTGCCTGCAGCCGCGGCGGCGAGGCGCCGGGCAGCGCGGAGTTGGTCGTCCGACGGATTGTTCTGCAGGCACGATCCCAGTGCAGTGGTCACCTGCCCCAGCGAATTCGGCCACGACTTGTTCGGGTCGAGCGCCCACAGCGCGCTGACGAGTTGTTCGGTAGCGATTTGCGCGTCAAAGATACGAACGGACAGATCATCGTTCGTGACGCTCAGTAGCTGAGCTGCATCGTTGCGGTCGAGCCAGTCGTCGATCATCAGCGCGGTGCTTCCGAGCCGGTCGAGTTTCTTGCGGAGTAGATCGAGATTCCGATCACCCCTGTTCGACGACACCTCCAGCACGTCGATCGACGCGGCCCGCAGCGCCCGAACCAACCGTTTGAGTTCGAGCCCGGGCCGGTCCGGCAGGATCACTGTACGGACGAGGAGCGAGATACCGATGCCGACGACGATGGACACGACGAGGATGGGAATCTGCCCAGGCTGGGCCCGAAGGAAGAGTGCGAAGAAGTAGCAGATGAACGCCACCATCCCGAGAGCCGTGCCTCGCGGGCCGTAGCGCCGCACCCAGACGGCCGCGAAGAGCACCGCGATGAAGCCCACATCGGCGACCTTTCCGAACTGTGACAGCACCGCGGACATCGACACCGCTGCGATTGCAGGGAACACGAGCAGTAGTGTCGTGATCACCCTGCTGTGCTGATCCTTGTCCTTGACCGTCGCCGAGGACTGCATCGCGACGACCGTCCCGAGCAGCGCGACGGTGAGTGGCTGGCCGATCACGTTGGAACCCGGTAGCAGCACCACCATCGCGAGAATGACGGTGATCGTCGTGGCGGTTGCGGCACGTAGCCGCAGCCTGCCGGGATCGGAGACCGCGAGAAAACGGACTGTCTCCTGTACGAACCGAAAAGCCATTCACCGATTGTGCGCCTTCGGCGTCCGCGCATGCGTCATGACACCCCTAAGCATCGTGGTGCTCCGCGATGACTCGCAATCCCGAAATTCTTCCCGTCGATCGTTAATGCTATGCACCGTAGGTTGATTCGGAACCTATTCGCGTCCTATCTATTGCGGTCAGTCGGCATGCTCGACGAGCAGCTCGACGGTGGGGATCTCCGCGGACAGTGGATGATCGAACGCGGCCCGGGCGTTACGCGCACACCGTCTCCACGAAATCGCCGGTGCAGAGGGCGTCGATGACGGTGAACTCGGGTCGGTCCTCAGAACGCGATGTGCCCCGTCGCTCTACGTATGGGCCGCGCCTGGACTCGGCAGGTGCCTGTCCTCGCCGAGGCGACAGCGCGGTGACGTCCGGGGAGGTCAGGGTTCGTTGGATCGTGGCGCTTCCTGCTTTCGGCAGTTTTGCGATGTCCTCGATGTGCGTGATGAGCCGTGAGGTGGGCCCGGAGATGTTGATGACGGAGGTGATCGTGTTGTTGCGGTCCCTCACCGGGGTACTCACCGAGGTCAATCCAACCTCGACCTCTTCACTGACAACGGAATACCCCTGTGCTCGTGAACTTTTCAGCCTTTCGAGGATCTCGTCCAGATTCATTGGCGCCGCAAGCGTCGAGATCGGAGTCAGCAAGTCCTCGGCCGTGAGCGCTTCGACGAGTTCGTCGGCACTGTCGAAGAGCAGCGCCCGCCCGGAGGCTGTGCAGTGCATCGGGGAACTGCGCCCGACCCACCCTCCGGCCCGCAGCGACTGATGGGACTCCTCCCGGAGCACGGTCAGGGACCGGTTTCCCTGCTGCACCGACAGCAACGCGACCTCGCCGACCCGTGAGGCGAGGGTTTGCAGGACGGCCGTGCCGCCCTCGGCAGTGGGATGTCGCCGGCGCCGGTAGCGAGGACCAGCAGCGACCAGCCCAGCCGGTACCGCTTGCTCTCGGGTGCTTGCTCGACCAGTCCGCCACGCTCGAGTGCTTTGAGCATGCGCGAGACCTGACTGCGCTCGCGGCCGACCTCGCGTGCCAGGTCGCTGACGGAGTGGTCCATGTCATTCCGAGCAGGGCATCAGTCAACCCTCGTAGGCGGCAGCCACCTTCTTCGGCACGCACATCCGCCACGCGTCGACTAGCAGCTCGCGCAGTTCCTCGACGTCGAGGGCATCGAGCCGTACGCAGACCCACCGGTACCGCATGTCGGAGGGGCGGGGCATGAGGAACTTCTCGGGCTCCGAGGCCACCAGCGCCCCCCGCTCTTCCCTGGGGAACCCGAAACCCATGATCGTGTCGTCCTGGTAGAACGCCGCGTACACCAGGCGCCCGACCCGGAACCTCACCTCGTCGCGTACGAGCGCCTCATAGGAACGAGGCAACGTGGCGGCGATCGCCCGGGCATCGCCGATCGTCACCCCCATCGGCGGCGCAGCACCTCGGCGGTGCCTTGGTCAGCGGGCAGGAACGCCTCGAGGTGCAGCTCGGCGAGCGTCACGTCGGCGGCGGTCGCGAACGATGTGAGCGTCGTGATGAGCCGGAGGTCGCCATCGGCCGAGCCCAGCTCCAACGGCACCGCGAAGCCGAGCACGTCGGCCTCCTCGGGAAGCGGCGGAAGGTAGGACTCGAGCTCGGCGAGCAGCGCCTCCAACGCCGGGTCGGGGCTCTGCGCCAGCTGAGCCCGCAGGTGCTCGGTGATGTGCCGGCCCCACTCCGGCAGGTTGCGCACCCGGGGCGCGTTCCCATCGGGGTGCAGGGCCAGGCGGAACACGTTGACCGGTGGTGCGAGCAACGCGGGGTCGACGCCTTCTTCGGACACCTCGAACGCCCGGTTGGCGGTGACGAGGATGCCGTGCGGCCGCACGACCATCGCCGGGTACGGGAGATGACCGTCGAGAATCGTCTCCAGCGCCCGGCGAACCGGGCGGAGCGCCTCGTCGTCGAGCGGTGACTCCGGGAACGCCGGGGCGAAGCCGGCAGCGAGGAGCAGCTCGTTGCGCTCCCGTAGCGTGAGCTCCATCGACTCCGCCAGGCGCAACACCATGCCCCGACCCGGGCGGGAGCGGCCCTGTTCGATGAAGCTCACGTGCCGCTGGGTGGTGCCCGCCCGAAGCGCGAGATCCAGCTGGCTCATCCGGCGGGCCGTGCGCCAGCGCCGGAACTCACTTGGGAACCGCGTCATCACCGGTTAATCTTCGCTCACCCCCGGGGGTCGATGCCATTCCTTCCAGGGAGTTGCCGGCAGTGACTCCGCGGCAGACGATACGGTCATGACCGACACAGCAGCAGTCATCGATCGATACAATGCCGCGTTCCTCGAACGGGCACCCGACAAGCTCGTCGACCTCATCGCCCCCGACTGCGTGATGGAGGGCACCGGCCCGGAGCCCGACGGCAACCGATGGACGGGCTACGACGAATGCCTCGCGGGCTGGCAGGGATTGGCCTCCGACCCCGCCATCAGGTTCACGGTCGAGCACGTCGACATCGACGGCGACCGAGCCGTCATCCGCTGGAGGATCACCGGCACCGAGAACTATCGGGGCGTGAATCTCATGCGCGTCCGGGACGGGAAGATCGTCGAGGCGCTCGGGTACGGCAAGCGGCCTTAGCATGCCGTGTCGAGCCGCCGGGTGGTGCCCTGCTCGGCGGACCCGCGACAACCGGCGAACGCCACCGTCATGGCACATCCTCGAAATTCGAGGAACGGTTCGGACAGTCCCACCAGAAGGCGGCAGAACGGGAGTGCACCCATCGTCACCGTTGCAGGACACATCACCGTCGAGCCCCACCAGCGCGAGTCCAACCCTCACGGGCGGTGCTGCACGTTCACGGGTGCTCCGATGACCACCATCAACACCAATGAGGCCGCCCTGGGCATCGAGTCCTTCGGTGACAACCACGCACCAGTCGTCGCACTCGCGGGAAGGACGACGATGCCCTCCTGGCCCGACGCGCTCAGCGATCGCCCCGCCGCCTGCGGGCGCCGCGCGGTGCGCTACTACCCCACGACGACGCTCACGCTTCCGCCCGAGGCGTTGCCGTCCACCAGCCCTGAACCCACGATCACGATGGTCCCGCCTCCGCAGCCGCCCCTGCCTGTGCCGTAGGACAACCCGACCACGCAACTACCCACCCGGCAGCCGCCGCAGGAGCCTTCCTCGGCCCCGGTCCAGCCGACAGTCCCGACCAGCTGAGACTCGGCGGCCACGCAATGCTCTTCGGCTCCCGCAAGCGATCACTGTGGGTGCTGGGCACCGGGATGCTCTCGTTTCGAGGATCATCGAGAACATGACGCTCGGGCACAACGTGATACACGGGCATGGGACTGGATGAACGACCATGTCGGTGTGCTCTGTCCGACATCACTGTCGCCAATCGGGCTCCGGCGGCGGCCTGCGAGCGCCAGCCCGATCCTCAATGAGGCAATGCACCAGGCACGCGGACCGGCTAGAGGCGATCGGCGGCGAACTGTGCAGCCGCGATGGTCATCCCGTTCGCGGGATACAACGCGTGCACGACATTGGGTCGTCCCAGAGGGGCACCATCGCAGATGTTGTCGCCGGGAGCGCACAAATCGATTGTCTTCGGCCCGAACAGCGGCCCGACAACAATCGGCGGACTGCCTGCATCACGCATAAACCGATCCGAGGGTTTTCCGAAGAAGACGACCGCGGCAACGTGGCTCGCAACATCCGGCGACAACGGCCCAGGTAGGCCTAGCTCAGTAGGGAATCCGGCTGGATTTCCGTCCGCGGTGACAAACCCTGCCACAGCCGCGCCCTGAGAGTAACCGCCGACCACCATCCTCGTGTTGGGGCAGCTTGTCGCCATGAACTGGATCCGAGAATGCATGTCCCGCATCCCGTCGACGAAGGTGTGGACAAACGCTTGCCTGTCATCAAAATTGCTACCGGCAGGGTAGTTAACGGCGTACACCCCGATCGACCGCGCGCCCGCGAACAAGCGAAGCGATTCGACGAATGAGAGTCCTGTGATGCCCACGCCATCCGGTTGATCGGTACCCCGGGCGAACGCCACCTCGACATCGGGACATGGCTGGGCGGATGCGGGCGGGGGTTCGACGGGTACGCCGAGCAACGCTGCAAACGTCAGCATCGCCGTGCACAGGAGTCGAGCGAGCGTGCGTGTCGCCATGAGGTAAACACTACATTCAATAGCGGACACGGACATGCTTCTATTACCGACCCCGGGAACCTATTCTCCCCCGACCGGTCAATCATCACATTCGACCGCAACGAGAATTGGGGGTTGAAGCCGGTGCGGAAGGTCCGTTGACTGCTCAGCCATCCAGTCGATCGGATCGCCAACGCTACAGGGTCACGTGCCTGCACAACCTGTTGGCAACCTACGGCCAAAAAGTATTGCGTTGCAGCAACGTCCACACTGGCGGCTAGGCGAATGGCGTTGGCGACAATAACCAGCGGCTGGCACGCTACACGGTGACTACTCCATCACGGTCGGCCAGCATCCAGATCCAGGAGGTAAGCAACGACTCTGCGGGGTGGGACGCAATGCAGGTTGGCCAAGGCGTCCGTAGGTCATGGTCGCGCGATCGAGCGAGTCACTCCAATCGAAAATCTACGGGCACGCGAACCCCCGTTCGTGCCGACTCCAGTATCGAGAGGCTGACTGCGAGTGCATTTACAGACCAGAACCCTTCCGCCGGTTCGGGCCTATGGCCCTCTTCGACCATCACACCCCCCACGCCACCGGCGCTGGACCCGGACGGGCGCGCAGTGCTGTACCTGGCTGTGGACCTCGCCACATAGCACTTCTGCCTGCTGAATTCAGAAGACGACTGCACTCGCGGGGAATTCCCCAGAATCCCGCGAACTCGACCTCTGAAACCGACAGTCGGGCCGTGCGGGTGCGTCGTGTGTGGCGCGCTGGCCAACGCGCAGCCGCGCCCTAACCATGTGCGATGACGGCACCAGCACCACCGAGTCCCAAATCGAGACCGACTGCTGCGTGACCTCCAAACCGCAGCCAGCCTGCGCCCGGTCGGTAACGCGGCGAAGGCGTAACACCGAGGCCAGGCCGTTGCCGGTTGTGCCCACACCGGCCGACAGGAGCGAGCGCACGATGAGCGGGGCCTGCTCTTAGGTGATGTCGCCTCGGTCCGCGGCCGCCCCGATCTGCGCTCCGAACCCGCTTCGGACAACACGTCGCGTGTGCACTGCGCGTTGACCGCCCGGACAACTCCCCGACGCGGGGTACGCCCTTCTGTCCAACGGATTAACAAACATGCTGTACGTCAACAACTTTCAAAGCTACTTCGAAACGAACGAAACGCACACCCCACACCCCGACACGCCGGCACATCACAAACCGCGGGACATGTCATCACACCAGGTCACAGCACCATCACGCCCCCACACAGCGTGTCCGTCGTCGTCATTGCGGGTGTTCCTTCCACAGTCATTTCACGGTGCGCGCGACAACCCACAGTCACTGAAACGAAACAACATTCACAAATCATCCACAACGACTCAACACACTGTGCCGCTCCGCACCGGGGAATGCGGCCCGGCTGTTTGAGCAAACTAGTTTCCCGTGCGTCCCAGCCGATCAGCAGGTAGCACCGGGCGATCCCGGGCCCCGAAGGTAGTCGATCAGAGTGTCCAGGACGGCTTCGAGATCCTCGACACTGCCCGTGGACCGCAGGACTTGCACCCCACCCTGAATTCCCGCAATGAACGCGGACGCGGTGCGCGGCGCATCCAGTTCCGCCCGGACCTCGCCGGCCGCCTGCATCGCCTCGATCCCGGCCACGACGTGAGTCCGCCACTGCGCCAACAGTGTTCGGACCACTTCATAGGCCCCCGGCGTTCCGCCCGCCTGGGCCAGCAGCGACCCGAGCGGACAGTGCGCCCCCTGAGCGCGGTAGCGGGTGACCAACGCATCCCGCCACCTCAGCCACGCCGCCCACGACGTCAGTGCGCCGAGGTGCGGTTGCTGATCGCCGAGAACCCGGCCCGCCTCGTAGACGGCGACGGCGAGCAGCAGCTCGTCCTTGCCGCCCGGAAAGTAGTGGAACAGCTGCCCCTTGCTGGTTCCGGTGATCGCGCGGATGTCGTCGAGCGTGACCTGACCGGGCTGACCACCCCGAAGATGCGTCGCGGCACCCTCGACGATGCGCGCTCTGGTCGCGAGCCCCTTCGCAGTGATCGGCATGCGTCGACGGTAACGCAATTCTGGACCAGCCAACCCTCCACAACTCCACTACCAGTGAACACACCCCACTTTCTGGACTTGCGGGTCCAAAAAATAGTTCCTATGGTCGGGACATGACCAATCACTTCACCAGCAACCGACTCCACGGCCGCACCGCCCTCGTCACCGGATCGACCTCCCACATCGGGCGCGCCATCGCCGTCGCCTTCGCCGCCGAAGGCGCCCACGTGATCGTCTCCGGTCGCGACGCGACACGCGGGAACGAGACCATCGCCGCGATCCAGGCGAAAGGAGGCCGCGCGGACTTCCTCCCGGCCGACCTCGACGGCACCTCCGCCACCAGCCACGCCCTCGCCGAGCAGGCGCTGCACCTGACCGGCGGACACCTCGACATCCTGGTCAACAACGCCGGCATCTTCCCCGCCTCCGGCACCATGACCGTCGACGACGACGTCGTGGACCGCATCTACGCCGTGAACGTCAAGGCACCCCTCTTCCTGGTGCAGGCCCTGGCCCCACGCATGACCGGCAACGGTGGCGGCGTCGTCATCAACCTGGGCTCATGGGTGGCCCGCCTCGGAATCCCCCACGGCCCCGTCTACGCCTCCTCCAAGGCCGCAATCGAGAGCCTGACCCGGTCCTGGGCTGCCGAATTCGGCCCCCGAGGCCTGCGCGTCAACGCCGTCTCCCCCGGCGTCATCCGCCCCACCGGACCCCACACCGACTCCCCCGCCGACACCTTGATGCACTCCACACCCGCCGGCCGGCCCGGCACCGCCGAAGACATCGCCGACGCCGTGCTCTACCTCGCCTCCGACGACGCCCGCTTCGTACACGGGACAGTCCTCGACGTCGACGGCGGACGTGTCGGAGTCAACACCGTGTAATGCACTCGGCAAAACCGAACACCGGTACGACACGCACAAACGACGGCGTGAACGCTGCCGTCCCCGATCTCGAAACGTCTCGGTGATTCTCGACCGACCGCCGCTCGGCCCCATCGAGACGACGTCGAGGAAGTGACGGGATGGCCACCACCACCCCTCCCCTGCTCATCACCAGTCCCCCTCATGGGGTGACCCGAGCCGACCCCGAAGAGCAAACTCCGAGGGCGTCAGCCCCGGCGGGCTCCGCCCCGGCGGTCGGGGACATCCCGGCCACCGGCGAGAACGAAGAAGGTCCTCGAGGGCAGCCTGCGCCAGACCGCCCTGCTCGGCCACGAGGAAATCGGCACCGACCACCTCCGCCTGGCCCTGCTCGACGACCCCGCCTCCACCGGCGCTCAAATCCTCACCGACCTCGCATCCCTGCCCATCAGCGAGATGCGTGAGCACCTCAGACGCGAACTCGCCCACAGGCCCACCCCAGGCCCCGCCCACCGCATCCCCATCCGACTCAGCAACGACGAATACACCCACGCCCACACCGCCGGCCAGAACCTCGAAACGAAATGACTTCGTACACAACAAAGGAGACGCAAACGAGTCGACGAACTTGAAACACATTGGGTGGACATTCGAGTCAAACAAGCCGATGGAAATCCGGGAAGGCAAGCTGCTATCACTGATCGATAAGTTCCCACGTGCCGCACTACGAGTACCGCCAGAGCGAACCCCAATCGCCAAGCAAGCGCGTACAAACATGCCTGGCAGCGGAAGTGCAGAGCTGATCGAGAAGTTCAAGGCAAAGATCACCGAGAAGCAGTTCAACAAAGGCAAGGCCATCGATGAAATGCTGACTGACTGCTTAGCTAGCTAAGAATGGTGGTTAAGCCTCTACTGCACAGCCTATTTCAGATCGTTATGGGCCATTTCCGGAGGGCAATCACTCTCGATCACGCAGCAGCGCAACCGCATCGTCCATGCCGTAACGCGCCATCAACAGATCGAGGACCTCGTCCACGGTCATCGGTGGCCGCACCAGGCGTGTCGCGAGCATCTCCACCGCCCGCGCCGCCGCAGTCGGGGACACCGACACCGTGTCGGCGGCGAACTCCGCCGGCGAAACGACCTGGATGTGCCCGGGAACTCGTTCTCGTGGAAAACCCTTCCGATTCAGCGTGACGATCACCCCGGCACCGCCGACGACGGCGGCCGCAACGACGTGCTCATCGTCGGGATCCGGCAGCGAGAACGTGCCCTCGAGCGGCTCCCAGCCGGTCACCAGGGCGTCGTCGAAGTACTCGCGCATCGTTCCCACCAGCCGCGCACTCGCCACGTGGGCTGCCGCCGCACTGCGCCCGCGTCGTTCGAGCTTGGCCGTCTCATGGAATTCGAGCTCGTCGAGAATCACCTCCGACCACAACGGCCGGTACAAGCCCTCAACGTCCATCGACAGCAGGAAATCCCGCTGCAGGCTCGGCCAGAGAACACAGGTATCGAGAACCGCTGCGAACACCCCGGGCGGCCTACCGACCACCCGCCGCGGCTGACCGGCCCGCGCTGCCGGTCCGTCGGCGCTCCGCGACCGCCTTCCGCGCGATCTTCAACTGCTCCGCCACCACCACCGGATCGTCCTCGTCGTCGATGTCGATAGCGGTCTGGGCGAGTGCCTCGTATTGGCGGGCCCGGCGCTGCTGCTGATACTCGAGCACATCCCGCAACAACAGCCGATGGCGTGTGCCGACCTTCTCCGCCGGCAACTCCCCCACGTCGATCAACCGGCGCGCACCGTTGGCCGGCTCACCGCCAGCAGATCCGCGGCCTGCTGCGTGGTCAACATCGTCGCCTGCGGGGCCACCGTCACTGCACGACCGGCCTGCAACGCGGCCACCACCTGCTCGAGCGCCGCATGCACCTCCGCCGGCAGCTCCACCTGATCGTGCTCACCGGCACCAACCAACAGATACGGCGGCTCCACCCGGTCCCCACAGCGCCGCTCGTGCGCATCGAGGAAGCCGACGACCTCCGCCAATCCCACGCCTTCCACCGCCTGCGGCAGATACGTGTGCTGATCCAACGCCTGCGCACTCATCACAAACCATCCGTTCGAAAGAATCCTAATACCTTTCGAATCTTTCGAAGAGCTGGTTCAATCACCGCCGCTTACACGGCGAGATCGACCACGTCCCACCTGCCGAGTACGAGACCGCCTATTGGTCGAATCACACGGCGGCACTACGGTGAGACACCGGTCCTCGCTGAGGCCGGAACCAGATAACCGAGCCTCCGCCGAACTCGAGGCAGGTGTCACCGCCCCGGTCCTCGAGAGCAAGCTCGACGGTGTCAGCGAAATGCGTGAACACCTCAGCCGCGAACTGGCCCAGCAGCCCACCCGCCGCATCCCTATCCGGCTCAGCGACGAATGCACCCGCGCCAACACCGCCGCCCGCACAGCCAGCCAGAACCTCGAAACCTGAATCCGCGAATGTGTGCGGTCGCCGCCGCAGTGCTCGGGCATTCCGGCCGAACCGTTGTGCCTGTCTCAATCAGCATGCCGGACATACGGTTCGCCCCCGTTCGAGTGCCGGAGTGGGACAGCTGGGTAGCGCAGACCGCGTGGTCAGTGAATGGACCGGCCACCCGTACATCGAGGCACACCGGTGAAGAATCCGGTTAGACGATGGCCGAGGCGACAGGGTACTGCGCGAGAGGGTAAACGGCTGCCACCCGTCCCTGTCGCCGTACGCGGGCATCAGCGGCGCTCCCCAAACGTCGACTGCCACTGCCACTGCCACTGCCACTGAGCAACGAACTCGACGAGCTCGGGCAGCGCCAGCACTGCAAGCCCAGCAGAACTCATGCGCGGGGCGGTCGAGGAATAGTTCTTCGCCTGAAACACCCCCCGACGCTCGCGGAGCAACCTGTCGAAACACCACCTCGGATTCCGTCGCACAATCGAAAGGGAGGAGAAGGCGGAAGGACCTGCTGGAGGTGACCATGCGTCGGGAGGAACTGGCACCGGTGCCCACGCCGGTCCGGTGGTGGCGGCTCGGCCCATGGAGCCGCAACCACCTGATGCGCCCCAGCGACCGCTACGAGGCCACCATCATCCTCATCATCCTGCTCACCGCGGCCGTGGTCCTGCTGCTGATCCCCGTTGCGGCCGCGTTCGGCACCTCGACGCACACCCTGTTGGAACAGCAAACCCACACACTGCGCGCCGGCGTCCACCCCGTACCTGCTGTCCTGCTCGAGGACACCTACCTCGCACCCCACACCCCCGAGCACTCGATCCGTCCCGCCGGCACCCAGAACACCGCCCGGGCGCGCTGGTCCACACCCCATGGGGATCACGTCGCCGCCGTGGTCACCGACGCACCCGCGAAGGCTGGTCAGACCATCACCATCAGCATCGACGCCGACGGCAACCTCACCGGCCCCATCCCCGACAGCCGGGAAAGTACAGTCCTCGCGGTGACCGCCGTCTTCGGGGTCTGGGCACTCGCTGCCGGCGCCGTCCTGCTCCTTACGACCTTCGCACACAGACTGTTCACCCGAAAGCGGTTGCGGCGCTGGGCACAGGAGTGGAAACAGTTCGACATGCCATCGAGATAACCCCACGCGCCGGTCGCGTAGCTCCCACCTTGTGGTGCCGGGGTGCACCCACCGCGGCACCCCGCTCATCGCGGCGATTTGCGGGGCACCGTTTCAGACCAGGCGGCAGCCTGCGAGACGTCGTCGCCTCGGCTCTCGCGAGTTTGATGTCACCGTCGTCGACGAGGACAGCGGGGCCATCGTCGGCCGTGACCGCCCCCACCCGGGTGTGACTCATCCGACCTTTGACTTCAAGTACTTGAAGTTCTTAACGTCGATGGTGTGAGTGCACGAACCACCCCACGCGTCTACACGATCAAGGACG
>NZ_LTCZ01000165.1:0-161 GCF_001583455.1 Rhodococcus sp. LB1
CAGGCCCCCGAGATGGAATCAGCCCTGCTCGAACAGGGCCGGTGGGAGGGCCGGTCGGAGTTCCGGCACTTCCTGACCGGTGAACCGATCCCGGTGACCCTGTCCACCTACGTGATCGAACACACCGAGGACCAGCGCCCTGCGGTGATCGCCTGCATCGC
>NZ_LTCZ01000165.1:261-400 GCF_001583455.1 Rhodococcus sp. LB1
CCGGGCCGAGGAGCCGGGCGGCGCGTTGCGGGTGCTCGCCTATCGTGGTCAACCACCGGTTCCGGACACCTTCGCCCCAGGCGCCGATTCCCAACCCGGATACGCGGCAGCCACCGACGAGATCATCATCTGCCCCGAC
>NZ_LTCZ01000165.1:472-5536 GCF_001583455.1 Rhodococcus sp. LB1
TCCGACCGGGAGGTGATGTTTCTGCGCTCGGTGACCGCGGTGCTGGCGGCGGCGATCCGGCGCATCGAGGCAGAGGAGGCGCTGCGGCATCTGAGCCTGCACGATCCGCTGACCGGTCTGCCGAACCGTGCCCTGGCGCACCAGCAGATCGACGCCGCCCTGGACACCGCACGCGGAAGCGGGCGCACGGTGGCCGCGTTGCTGATCGACCTCGACGAGTTCAAGAGCCTCAACGACCGGCTCGGCCACGCGGTTGGGGATGATGCCCTCATCCGGTTGGCCGAACAACTACAGTCGGTCATACGTCCCACCGACACCGTAGCCCGGATCGGTGGCGACGAATTCCTCATCGTCTGCCCCGACACCACCACCACCGAGGCCATCACCCTCGCCACCCGCGTCACCGAACTGCAGATCGGGGCCGACTCGGCCGGCCACGAACTTCGGTTCACCGCCAGCGTCGGTGTCGCAGTTGCCGGACCGGAGGAAACCCGGGAGGCCTTGATCCGTCGCGCCGACGCCGCCATGTACCACGCCAAAGCCACCGGAAGCGGATATGCCCTCGCCCCCTGACTCGAACTCCGCTCGCCGCCGCCTCGTCGTCGTCGGGCGTGTGGACGAGGTCGAGCCCCTGCTTGCGGAGCGCGATGATGTCGGGGTTGCCGCCGAGCACGACGTCGGTACCACGACCGGCCATGTTGGTCGCCACGGTGACGCTGGTCACCACAGAGCGCAATGACAAGCTCCTCGAGGAGGCGATCAGCACTCTCAGTCTCGAGCCCGAGGTCACCGCCGTCGACTGGCAGGTTTGTAACGCGGAATTATGCCCGACCTCGCGAACCTCGCGCCCGGACTCGATCGGCAACGACCTGAATTCGTCAGCGCTGCAGCGTCTGGAATCAGCGGATCCCGAAACCCGCACTTTCGCAAGTGGCGCGCGTCGGGCGTGAGCGCAACTGCATTGCCACAGCACATTACTACGCACTGTACTGGCAACCCTGTGTATTCGACTCGTGCATATTCGTCGAGGCAAGTGGAATGGGAAGGGGCAGCAACTACATCGGTCGAGAGCCATTCAACCGATCATGATGGTGCGCCCATCGAGTCGTCGAGCACGGGTCGGCTCCATGTCTGCTGCGGACCTTCGCCTTTCGCGACGAGGCCCAGCTCGCGCAGCTTTGCGATCGTCATCATGGTGTTGAACATGGGATTCGGATTCGCACCCGATACGCCAAGCGACTGGGAGCGCGCAATGAAGGCATCGACGAACGCCGGAAGGTTGTCGATGCCACCGCTGAGCAGTGCCTGTGCGGCGCCGTCGAGCGCCGAAGCCTGATCGAGCAGCGTCGACAGACGCTCGGCTGCGGTCGGGCGATCGAACACCTCGAACGCATGGCCTTCGGTGACTATGCCGACAGCATCGGTCTCGACCAGCGTCAGCGCCTGGGCGAGCGCGGCGAAGATGTTCATCTGGTTGGCGTCGTGCATCGCGCCGCACGGGCCGTTAGGTTCGTCGGACAGGTGCAGCAAGCGCGCCTCGGGAAGGTGGACGACGACCTGGCCGGCGCAGTGGCCGTGGGTGCGGATGACCTGAACGGCACCGTCGCCGAACGACCAACCCGACATGTGTTGAGAGCCGATGACGAGATGATCGAGCGGGAGTTCCTCGTAGGTCCGGGTGAGGTCGGTGATGGGAACGTAGGGCTGGTACATGGCGAGGAGTCGGAGAGCTGCCGCAGACGGATCCTCGAAGCCCGGTACCAAGCCGGACACGCGATCCAGGCTCGTTGTCCAGTAGGCGAGCCCGTGATCGTGGTACTGGCTCGCGTCGTGCGCGCTCACGAAATGGTGCACGTTCGAGCGGTCGAGTCCGTCGCCGAGGTCTGTGATGATGTCGTTGTTCCCGACATGGTCGGGGTGACCGTGGGTGGTGAGCAGCAGGATCTTCGACCACGGAGCGAGGTCGTCAGCAGCGGATCGGATCGCGTCGCGGATAACGGTTGTTACCCCGCTGTCGACGAGCACCAGGAGATCTCCGGCTCGGTGAACGATCACGTTGCCCACGTCTGGCTGGCGAGCAGCCATATCGAGCTCTTGACCCACAATCATGCGTGTCCGAACGTCGATCTCGATCTGTTCGCCGAGTGCCACACGTTCGTTCTAACACGCCACTCGACTGTGTGCGGCGGTTCACGATATCTCCGCCTGGTCCTTGCAGACCGGCCTTTGGGTGTTACGGGACAGGAGCTTGACTGATGACCCCCGCCTGCAGACCAGCTTGACCCGCAAGCCGGAGCAGGCCGGCGTGCACGTGGCGTACGGGCTGGTCGGGCTCAAGACCCACTGCAGACCTGCCTCGTGGTGGTCCGGCGCTACTGCCACATTGAGCCTCCCCCGTTTCTCCGGACACTTCCGAACCAGGTTTTATGTGGAGACCGAGGAAGGACATCATGGGAACGAGGAAGTATCCGCCGGAGCTGCGGGAACGTGCGGTGCGGTTGTATCGGGAGTCGGATCCGAAGCCGGTGCTCCGGCGGCTGGCCGAGCAGTTGAACGTGCACCCGGAGGCCTGCGGAACTGGATCCGCCAGGCCGAGGTCGATCCCGGGGAGCGCGACGACCGGCCATCGACGGCGATGATGGAGGAGAACCGGCGCCTGGCCCGGGAGGTCGCGGAGCTGCGGCGGGTGAACGAGGTGCTGCGGGCGGCGAGCGCGTATTTCGCTGCGGAGATCGACCCGACCCGGAGAAGGTCATGAGTTTCATTGATGCGCATGACTTTTCGGTCGGTCTCGTATTGCGGGTCCTGGGTATCGCCTCGTCGACGTACTACGAGTGGCGGGCGCGAGCAACCCTGCCCGCTCGGCGCCGACGTGAGGACGCCGAGCTGCTGGCGTTGATCGACGAGATCCGCGCCTCACACGAGTTCGCTGGCACGTACGGGTCCCCGCGGGTGTGGCTGGAGCTGCGCCGCCGCGGGGTGCGGGTCGGCCGAAAACGGGTCGAGCGGATCATGCGCGAGAGCGGACGCCGAGGCGCCTACCTGCGCAAGGGGTGGAAGGGTGGCTCGACGAAGCAGAATCCGCGGCACACCGCCGCCCCGGATCTGCTGGACCGGGACTTCACCGCGACCGCGCCCAACACCAAGTGGGTGGCCGACCTGACGCGGATCCTCACCGGTGAGGGGGTGTTGTGGTTGGCGAGTGTGCGCGACGCGTTCTCGAACAAGGTGGTCGGCTGGCGATCCGGCCCGCGGGCGGACACCGACCTGGTGCTCTCGGCGCTCGACTATGCCCTGTTCTCCCGCGATGTCCGGGGCGGGGAGTTGATTTTCCACAGCGACAAGGGCTGTCAATTTACGGCGGTTCGGTTCACCCAGCGGCTCGTCGACGCGGGCATCGCCCCGTCCACCGGAAGCGTCGGGGACAGCTTCGACAATGCGCTCGCCGAAAACCTGTGGTCGACACTCAAGATCGAGCTTATCTACTGGCCCGCAAGAATATTCGCCACCAGAGCCGAGGCGGAGGCGGCATTGTTCCGCTACATCGATGGTTGGTACAACCCGCGCAGGATTCAGGCCGGCCTGCGCGGACTGTCACCCGACGAATACGAACGCGCCTACTATGACCGATCAGACGGACAGGAGACAGATATCATCGAACCCGAGCTCGTCGGAGCCAGATAGAAAAGTCTCCGGAGAAGCGGGGGAATCTCACATCGGCACCGGGAACTACCACCCCAAGACCGCCCGACTCTACGAGGACGTCAGTCTCCTCACCGCCCTACCCGAGATCGGCGCCGACCTCACAGACCTCTTCAACTCCCTCACCGGCTACTCGCGGAAGACGCAGTACCGCAACCTCCTCGTCGCGCCCTACAACATACGACCGGTAATCATCGAGCGCATCGACGCCGAGGTAGCACGCGCGCTGCGCGGCGAGGACCACTACCTCCGCCGGCTCCGAGACTGGAAGATGTCCGCCGACATCGACACCATGCGCCCCCGGAGCATGCAGCTCTATGCCCAGCTCTGCGGCTGGACCCTCGCCCGCGCACACGCCCGCTCCGGCGACCGAGTCGCCATCTCGGCGTACCTCAGCAACTCCACCACATTCGACAACGCACTCGCCGACTTCGCCGAGACCTACGCCGACCAGAACGAACACGATCGCAGCGCACTCGCCGCCGGCGCCGCCGGAACGGTCCAGGCACAATCCAACTTGTGAGCCACACCCACAACTACCCCTCAACTCATAAGGCCCGGAAACAACCACAACACCGCTCCACCGAAACACAGTGCACAACCACCTGATTGAACTGTCCTGACATCCGGCATACCGGGCCCCCCGACGCCCGCCCACCCTCGCGCACCCCACATTCACAGATCACAGCGCGAGGAATTCCTGGAGGACCTCGAGCGCGAGGCAAGCCGTTCCTTGCGTACGATGCACGCGGTTCGAGTTCGACCTTCACACCACTGCACGCTGCCCTCGGGTCGAGGGCGGCGGAGGGCGGGACGGGGTGCTCGTGCGCGGCCGCCGGGTGGTCCTGGCCGGCCCTACCCGGCGTCGTCGAATCCGTGACTTTCTCTACAGCACAACGTCATTGCACGGACCACCGCGCCGAGGGGACGGGTCAGCGCGGGGTTCCGCCCGCGGCCAGGTAGGCGTCGATGGCCTGTTGCAGGCGGTCCAGGGCCGCGCCGTATGCGGTGAAGTCGCCGGTGCNNNTCCGATGCCGCCGGCGGCGGGGCGGGCGGGGCGCCCGGTGGGGCCGGCGCCGGCGGTTGCCCGCCGGGAGGTGGTGGTGTGGTGGCGTCGCCGCCGGGCGCGGTGGCAACGGCGCCGGTGCCGGTGCCGAAGACCTGGTCGAGGGCCTCGGCGAGGGTGGGGGCGTAACCGATCCGCACCCCGCCCGTGCCGGGCTCGCGATAGCTGACCAGTACCCGGGCCAGCTGCGGGAAGGTGGAACTGTTGGGCGTGCTGGTCAAACGTTCGGTGAACACCGGTTCGACGTAGAGGACGCCGCCGTCGGCGATCGGCAGAGTCAGCAGGTTGGCGTAGTA
>NZ_LTCZ01000166.1:0-6806 GCF_001583455.1 Rhodococcus sp. LB1
GTGTGCGATGATTGCACTGAAAGCGCCTTTCCGTATGTGGACAATTGTGATGTGAGAATCTTGATTGTTTCACTACGGGAGGCGCTTTCGTCATTCACACGCCGTTACGGCCGGCGTAGTCTCCACGGATCCAGGCTTAATCCTCGATGGTGGTTGCCATCGCGGCGAGGAGCTCGTCCGGGTCGTCGATGACCTTGGGGAACTGCGGCAAGGCCTGGGCGAGCGTCCAAAACGCGTTGAGCCCCAATTCGATTGCACCGCCGCGGAACATGAGACCAGCGGCTGGGTCGCTCCAGGTGATCTGCGGTGCTATCGCCGCCAGGCCTGGCGGCCCCGCGAGAGCTGCAGCCCATTGAGTTTGACCGGTATAGCTACCGCCGAACATGCCGACCTTGCCGTTGCTTCCGGGAAGGCTGGTCGCCCATACGACGGTGTCGTACCCGTCCTGCTGCTCGTAGGCCCAGGGCCACTCTCCGTCGGAATCGAATCGGCCGCGAGTGACCTGCTGCACGACGATGTAGCCACGCTTCACGGCGGTCAGGGCTTCGAAGAACAGAACGTTCAACGGTGCCGTCCTGCCGTACGGAGTGCGCAGGATCAGTACCGGGTACGAACCCCGCAGCCGCCGGCGGCCGATAGACATCGGCCCTGAGAATCGTGCCGTCGCGCATCGGCACCCACAAGCCGAGAGTGAGGGGGGCCTGGCTGTCGCCTTTGCTCGACGGTGTGGTCCATCGGGTACTCCATCCGAAACAGGTTCGGCTACAAAGACTGTCATGATGTCTCTCTCGCCGGTGCGCAAAGCCACTGTGAGTCGGTGGCCGTTTCGCGCCTGTACCCTCTACTGCGTTTCGATGCCGCCGAGCCTCTGTCACTGAGGAGAGGGCTGAAAGTCCTGGTCTGACAATTGGAAGGTCTGTCAGTTGCAGGCACCGCTGTGCCCCCTTGATCGCGGTTCGATCGTTAGCGGTGAGGGGGCACGAGCGGGTTAACTCCTGGCTCGTCGACGCCGCGCTCGTGGTGACCAGTCAATTTGTCGCCACTCGGGCCCGAGTGCCGGCAGACCGGTCGGCGATATCAGCTCAGTCGGCATCGGTGTGTCCACAGGCGCCATAAGGACCTAACTCTTTGCCGAAAAATGACCCGGGGCGCTGATTCTCTTCGACTACTTCCCGCTGTGGTCCCGGTCTTCCCCATGAGGTCAAATGTGCGCGGTCACCGCAGCGACACTGCTGTTAGGAACGACAATAAGCTTTGTGCCAGCCGAGTGGGCCTGACGGTGCCAGGCTGTGGGGAGATCCGTAAGCGGCACTTCTTCGTACGTAATTTTCAATCGCCCCTCCTCGACGTCGCGCAGCGTTTCGTCCACCGCCCGGCGCCGGTCTTCCGGGCTGACACGTGTGCCTGCGTAGCCGGCGATCGTTACATATTCGGAGCGAAGAGGGACGCCCGAGATCTCTGAGAATCTTCCGGCCGACGTGCCGAAGTTTACGAACAACCCTCCCTGCCCGGTCGCGTCGAGGGCCGCCGCCGCTGGTTCGCCCCAGAGTGCGTCCAGCACGACATCGATGGGCCGTTCTGCTGCATCCCGGAATCGTTGTGAGAGCTCCTCCTTTGTTTCGGTTTCCAGCTCGACGACGGCGTCTGCGCCGAGGTCGAGTAGGGCTTTCAATCGATCGCGATTGCGCCCTGCGGCAATCACTCGTCCTGTTCCCTGCAGAGCGCACAGTTGAACGATTACCTCTCCCACGGCTCCGGTCGCTCCGAGCACAAGGATTGTCGCCCCCTCGATGGGGCCGCGGAGCGCGGCCACTCGCTCGAGGAGCAGCTTGGCACTCAGCCCGGCAGGGGCAGCAGCTGCAATGACGGGGGGAGGGAGCGGCGAGTCGATGGGCACGACTTGGCTTGTTGCCCCCATTCCTTCCTCCGATAGCGCCTCTGACACAGCGACATACTCGGCGAAGCAGCCGTCCACGCCATACCCGGGGAGGTGCAGTTCGACCCGAACCCGAGTGCCCGGCGCAAACTTGTCGCCTTCGATTACGGTGCCGATGGCCTCGGTTCCCGGGATGTAGGGAAGCTGTGGGACGCCTTCGAGGTATTGCCCAGAGGCAACGAGCAGGTCGAGTCGTTCTATAGCCGCCGCTTCGACGCGTACAAGACATTGGCCCGGTGACCGTCGAGGTGTGGGCACGGTCTCGATACTCGGGCCCTCGTCACAGCTCTTGAGGACGGCAGCACGCATTTGATGATCGGTCATATTTGTTCCTCTAATCTCTCATGGCACGGACTAAGCCCAGATGAGCCTTCCGGCTCGTTCCTTTGCGTCATGCCACGCTCCGGTCCGAGCCGTGACGGGACCGCGAAAAGGTACTTTTCCAGAGCATTTGCGTTGCAAGACAACTTCTTGGGCCCCGCGTGACCCGGCCGAATGTCCTCGTCCTTGTGCAAGTCGACCGTGTCGTGTCGAGGGGCGGCAACTGGTGTTGTCAGTGGTTTTTGCGTTCTGCTCCGGTGAGCACGAATGCAATAGTGGCTGGCCGTTCTCCGGCGTTGACCCAGCCGTGAACGGTGCCGGCTTGGACGACGACATCATGCTGCCGAAGGGTAACTCGCACGTCGTCTTCGAGTACCAGGGTGGCTTCGCCGTCGAGAACAATGGCGTAGTCGATCGAGTCGGAACGATGGAGTGGGCTGCCGTATGTGCTGAAGCTATCGGCCATGTCTGGCATTTGTTCCGCAATTTCTGTCCCGGCCGCTTCCGGGTTGAAGCCAGCACGCTCGGCCCACGTGTCAGGCGGAATGGTCAGGGTGAGGAAGCGGGTCTCGCCAGGGGCCGGAAAGACTGTGGTTTCCTCGGTGACGGGTTCGGCATCGGTGAGCGTCTGTTCGATATTCACATCGCGGGGTGTTGACCAGATGAGCGACCATGACATGCCAGGAATGTGCTTGTACTCATGGGTCCGGGGTGGTTCGTTGTCGGAGATAACGACGCCCTTGCCGTTGCGCTGACCGGCTACGACTCTACGAAGCATAATGTCCCTTCAGAATTTCTTTACATGCACCATTGATGGCGCACGTAGCTGAACACGGCTCGTGTCGGTTAAGGGATTGTGATGACTAAATTGGTGAAGCCGCCGTTGTGGGTGCCAGATTGGACGGTCTCGAGTGCCTGGTTGATGTCATGGAGATCGAAGGACACGTTGTCGAACACGTCGAGGTCCAGCAGGCCTTGACGGACGAGCTTGGTCATCTCTTCGCCCTGTGCGGTCGTGAACCAGAAGGATCCGGTGAAGGTCTGCTGGCTGTGCATCATGGCGTTCACGTTCAGTGGTATCGCTTCGAGGACACCTCCGATGTTGACGTGCGTTCCCCCGGGTGCCAGTGCATCGACTCCCGCTTTATAGGCCTCGGGCGAGCCACCTGTAGGCAATGCATCAATTACGACATCTGCACCAACGCCGCCTGTTTCTGAGTGAACCCATGCTTCGACTGAGTCGACCTGGTCAACGGAAGCGACCATGATCCTTTCCGGGTCAATAGCTTTTACGTCGTTGAGTCGATCGATGTCATGGCCTACGCCGAAAACCTTCGGAGCGCCGAGGGCGAGTGCGAACAACGCAGTTCCCAGGCCCAAGGTCCCGGAAATGCCGTTGATCAGGACAGTCGTGTCGATGCCTACTCCGGCTCGCTTCAGCGCCGCATATCCCGTGCCGAGGTATCCCCATCGAGTCGCGGTTTCGGACGAGACACTCTCGGGCAACCTGACCAAGGTGTACTGCGGAGCGATCATGTACTCAGCGAATCCGCCGTAAGGGTAGTCCGCCAACATTTTCGCCGATTTTTTTCCCACCCCGAAATAACCGTTGAAGGCCGAATACTCGCAAGCAGCCGTGTGGCCCTTTCGGCAGGCATGGCACTCTTGGCAGAAGCGGTGCGGGTTTACATAAACACGGTCACCGACGTCGAAGCCGTAGACAGACGCGCCTTTCGCGGTGATCACGCCGACAGGATCGAGTCCGTAGCTGGACGGCCGGGCAGGGGCGATCAGGGGCTGCGGGGGGTCCAGCATGGCAACCAGGTTCGGGATGAAACTGCAGGCCTGAAGCTGAATGAGGACATCTGTTGGTCCAGGTTTGGGCCGTCCGACGATGTCGATCGTGAAGGGCTCTCCTGCCTCACGGTAGATCGCAGCCCTCATCTGTTCGCTCTCGTGCAGGCCACGCTCGGCTACTGCCGTCGCTTGCGTGATGGTTTCCATACTTCTCCTTACGCGTTCTTCGCTCAGTTCAGTCACGTTCCATTGCCCTAGAGTTGTGCCGCAGACATTCTGCTGCAGCATTCCTCTGCATCCCGCTAGCGCCACGTGGTAGGGGCAATCGGTACCGACCCTGTGTATGTCCTTGTATGTATGTTCTTGTATGTATGCGCCATAGGGTCACTCCTGTTTGAGAACAACCAAGCGGGGCCAGGCAGGCATCGGGAGTGGCAAGCAGTTCTCGTGCCTGCCCGTATGGGCGATGCTCACCGCGGATAGCAGTATGGTGTCAGTCACTATCGAACGGAACACCATGGGCTGTTCCACCCACCGGAATTCCTACCCAGTCCCATGTAGTGGAAATCACAGGGTGATTTTCTGGGAGGCCATCCGCTTGAATGCGAAGCGCAACCCTTTCAGCGGTATGCATTCTGACGATGACCTGGAGTTGATACGCAATGACCATCCGTACCATTGAGACCGATGTCCTAGTCGTGGGCGCTGGCCCCACTGGACTAACGGCGGCACTCAGCCTGGCCACTCAGGGGGTAAACGCCATCACCATTTCGCGCTACCCAGGGCCTGCTCCCACTCCCAGAGCACACATCACGAACAAGCGGACGATGGAGGTATTCCGCGATCTTGGAGTGGAAGACAAGGTCAGGGACGCAGGCTATCCCCTGTCCTGGCTGCACAACAACGTGTTCGCCACCACGATGGCTGGTCCGGAACTCGGCCGGTTCAAGAGCTACGGGACATCCGAAGAGAGGCTGTCGGATTACGCTGCGGCAGGCCCGCTGGAGCCGATCAACTGCCCACAACACAGGATGGAGCCGGTCCTGCTCGAGGCGGCCCGGGAACAAGGCGCGGACGTGCGGTACTCGCAGGAACTCGCGCACGTGGAGCAAACCGCTGATCTCGTCACGGCCAGCCTCCGCGATCGAGAAACGGGGGAGGAGTACGTCGTCCGTGCACAGTACCTGATTGCGGCCGACGGGGCCCGCTCTTCCGTCGCCGAGCAACTCGGCTTCGAATTCACCGGACAAGCCGGACTCAAGGGAATGGCCACGTGCTGGCTGGGCGTGGACCTCACGAAGTACGTCGAGCACCGGCCGGGAGTTATCTACACGCTGTCGGTGCCCGGATTGTTCGGCGCATCGGGACCCGGCAACATCAACAACGTGCGCCCCTGGGATGAATGGATGTTCGTGTTCCCCTGGGAAGACGACGAACTGCCCACCGAGGACTTGATCGTGGAGAACGCCCGACGCGCCATCGGTGATCCCGAGATCGCGATCGAGCTGAAGGACGTCACAAAGTGGCAGGTCAACAATGTAGTAGCAACGAACTACCAGAACGGCCGCGTGTTCCTCGCAGGCGACGCGGGTCACCGCCACCCGCCCTACGGAGGCCTCGGCACGAACACTTCGGTTCAGGATGCGTACAATCTGGGCTGGAAGATCGCGTGGGTTCTGGAAGGTAAAGCGGGTCGAGGACTCCTCGACAGCTACTCTGCGGAACGTCAGCCGATCGGTGCGCAGGTGGTGAGCAGAGCCATTCAGAGTTGGAGGGACGGCTCGGCCTACATCGAGGCGCTCGGTCTCGAAGAAGGACAGGCCGCCGACGAAGCGTCGGAGGTCATGAACGAGATTTTCGGCAACACCGACCGCGGCCGTGAGAGGCGCAAAGACCTCAAAGAGGCTATTCATCTTCAGACATTCCGTGCCAACGCGCTCGGCGTCGAACTGGGCCAACGCTACAAATCCGATGCCATCATCAGCGACGGCACTCCCGCCCCGGAACCGAAGCGTGATCCAGAGCTCTACTACGAACCGACGACACGGCCCGGGGCTTACCTCCCCCATGCCTGGATAGAGCATGATCGCACCCGCGTCTCCACGCTTGACCTGGTCGGTCACTCCCGTTTCAGTCTCATCGTCGGCGTTGACGGGCAGGCTTGGGAGGACGCGGCAAATGTGCTCAGCGCAGAGCTTGGTGTCGAGCTGCCTGTACTTCGCATCGGCCTTCGAACTGACTACAACGACGTGCTCGGAACGTGGACAGACCTCCGCGAAATAGACGATGACGGTGCACTGCTGGTCCGCCCCGACCGGCACGTAGCCTGGCGCTCGCACCACGTTGCAGACGCACCCGAACAGACGCTGAGAACGGCACTGACGCAGATCCTGGCATTGAAGGACCTGGCACTGACCTCCAGCGCTTCCTCATCCATTGGCTCGACGGCCACTGAAGCGTTTGCCGGCCTCTCCGATCGGTGAGTCGAAATAGCGAAGCCCTCAACAGATCAAGGGCCACCGAGTCCTGACGCTGCAAGCACCGGAACGTCGCCGGGAATGCCATCGCACTTCCGGCGACGGCCGATCGCGCCTCGAACAAGCTACGCGGGCCGAGCACTATTTCCCGCTGCCGCCGGAGGCTTGAAGGTGAGGTGCCATCGAGTCGGGCGGGGCTCGCAACACAGACCTCTATCGCCCGGAAGGGCGTATCTGCTTGGGTCAAGTCCTTGGGGGTGGTGTACGAGGGTCGT
>NZ_LTCZ01000167.1:0-31404 GCF_001583455.1 Rhodococcus sp. LB1
TTGGGAGACATGCCCTAGGGTCCCTGGACTCGTCAACCACTCACGGGCGCGGAGCGCCTACCGGCCCTGCGGATACGGGAGATGGCCGCTGCTGTCCTCGTTGACGAGTACGGCCCGGCCCAGTTGCGGGAAGGCCCGTTGCGCGCACGCGGGCCGATCGCACACCTTGCAGCCCGCGCCGATCGGGACGACCGTGCTCGGGTCGTCCGTCTGGATGCCGCGCGAATAGACCAGCCGATCGGCGTACCCGAGGTCGCAGCCGAGGCCGATCGCGAAATTGCGTTCCGGGGCGAGGTAACCGAGACCGCCGGTGTGGGTGGTTCGCGCGATCCACAGGTAGGCGCGCCCGTCGGGCATCTTCGACACCTGCGTGAGGATCCTCCCGGGATTCGCGAACGCCTCGTGGACCACCCACAGCGGGCAGCTGCCGCCCACCCGGGAGAAGTGGAACGCGGTGGCGGACTGACGCTTCGAGATGTTCCCGGCGCGGTCGGTGCGGACGAAGAAGAACGGCACGCCGCGCTGACCCGGCCGTTGCAGCGTCGACAGCCGATGACAGATCGTCTCGAACCCCACCTCGAACTTCAGGCTCAGCAGGTCGATGTCGTAGCGGAGCGATTCGGCGGCACCCAGGAACAGCGTGTACGGCAGGATCAGCGCCCCGGCGAAGTAGTGAGCCAACCCGATTCGCGCCAGCGCGGCGGATTCGGCGGTCAGCGACTCGTCCTCCGCGACGATCGCGTCGATCGTCTCCGACTGCGTGAAGAACGCAACCTGCATCGCGATCTGGAATGCGCGCTGACCGGCGGTGAGTCGACGGGCCAGCGTCAGCGTGCCTGCCTCGGCGTCGTACAGCCGCTTGGGGCCCAGTTGATCCGGTTCGTCGGTGCGGATGCGCACCGTCACTCCGTGCCGGTCGCGGAGGATGCGGGCCAACTGGAGGTCGAGCGCGCCGATCGACAGCCCGTTGCCCAGGAACATCTCCTCGGCGGCGTCGTCGAGGAGGCCGATATGGTTGCGCCGATCGTAGAAGAAGTCCCGCACCTCCTCGTAGGGCATCGGCACGTGCGCCGGATCCGGCGTCGCGTCCCCGGAAAGCTGCGCCGAGAACTGGTCGAGCTGATCGGTGGTCGCCCGCAACCGGCGATGCAGTAGCACGAGCGTGCGCCCCACGGCGGGCATCCGGGCCACGAGCTCGTCGATCTCCGCCAGCGACACCTCGCCGGACTCCGGCGTGTCCACCAGCGCCTCGTGCACGTCCGCGACCAGACGGGCATCGGTGTCGGAGGCGAAGAACTGGACGTCGAGATCGAACACCTCGTTGAGCTTGAGCAGGACCGGCACCGTGAGCGGCCGCTGGTCGTTCTCGAGCTGATTGACGTAGCTCGGCGACAGCCCGAGTCTCTTCGCGAGAGCCAGTTGCGACAGCCGGCGTTCCTCTCGGAGGCGCCGCAGCCGGGGTCCGGCGTACATCTTCTTCATGCGTCCCACTCCTCCCTCGCCGCGCCCACAGACCGTACCCAATGAGGATTCGCAGCATTCGCAACTTTGCCGGGTTCGATACGCACGAATAGGCCTCTGCAAGGCCTTTCTCGACCCCGAGGCCTCTGCGTAGCGTGCGAAAGGAACGACGAGGACCACGGAGGAAACGATGAAGACACATCTCGTACGCACGCGACGCTCGGCGGAGGAGTTTCCCAGGAACGAACACCTTGCCTGGAAGATCGCGGAGGTGGCCACCGACCCCGTCGAGGTGTCCGGAGCGACGGCGGAGATGATCGTCAACCGGATCATCGACAACGCCGCCGTCGCCGCGGCCGCCCTGACCCGCCGCCCGGTGTCCAACGCCCGGGCGCAGGCCCAGTCGCATCCGTACCGGCACGGATCGACTGTGTTCGGCGTCGGCGGAACCTACTCGCCCGAGTGGGCGGCCTGGGCCAACGGCGTGGCGGTGCGGGAACTGGACTTCCATGACACGTTCCTCGCCGCTGAGTACTCGCACCCCGGTGACAACATTCCGCCGATCCTCGCGGTCGCCCAGCACGCCGGACTCGGCGGACGCGACCTGATCCGCGGCCTCGCCACCGGCTACGAGGTCCAGATCGACCTGGTGCGCGCAATCTCCCTGCACGAGCACAAGATCGACCACGTCGCGCATCTCGGCCCGTCGGCGGCGGCCGGGATCGGCACCGCTCTCGGTCTCGACCCGGAGACGGTGTATCAGGCGATCGGCCAGGCCCTGCACTTGACGACGGCGACGCGGCAGTCGCGCAAGGGCGAGATCTCCAGTTGGAAGGCGTACGCTCCGGCGCTCGCCGGCAAGGTGGCCGTCGAGTCCGTGGATCGGGCGATGCGGGGCGAGGGGTCTCCGTCGCCGATCTGGGAGGGCGAGGACGGTGTCATCGCATGGCTGCTCGGCGGACCGGACAACGAATACCACGTTCCGCTGCCCGGCCCGGGCGAGGACAAGCGTGCGATCCTCGACAGCTACACCAAGGAACACTCGGCCGAGTACCAGAGTCAGGCGCCCATCGACCTCGCGCGCCGGATGCGGGAGCGGATCGGGGATCTGTCGCAGATCGCGTCGATCGTGCTGCACACCAGCCATCACACACACGTCGTGATCGGCACCGGTTCGAACGACCCGCAGAAGTTCGACCCCACCGCCTCCCGCGAGACGCTCGACCACTCGGTGATGTACATCTTCGCCGTCGCGTTGCAGGACGGAACGTGGCACCACGAGCGCTCCTACGCCCCCGAGCGGGCGCAGCGCCCTGACACGATCGAACTGTGGAACAAGATCTCCACGGCCGAGGATCCGGAGTGGACGCGTCGCTACCACTCGACCGATCCGGACGAGAAGGCGTTCGGCGCCCGCGCCGAGATCACGCTGAAGAGCGGGGAGGTTCTCGTCGACGAACTCGCCGTCGCCGACGCGCATCCGCTCGGTGCCCGGCCGTTCGCCCGCGACCAGTACGTCGCCAAGTTCCGGACCCTCGCCGACGGCGTGGTCGCGCCGGCCGAGCAGGACCGCTTCCTCGACGCCGCCTACCGTGCCGCCGACCTGTTGCCCGGTGAGCTGGACCAGTTGACGTTCACCGTCACCGGCGATGTCCTCGCGCGGGCACCGAAGCTGCCGAAGGGACTGTTCCGATGAGCGGGCTGATCGCCGCGGCCACGTCGGCGGCGGACAAGCGGGCAGCGTTCCGGGCCGGGCTCGAGTCGGGGACGCTGCAGCGCCTGCCCGGAGCCTTCAACCCGTTGGTGGCCAAGTTGATCCAGGAGATCGGCTTCGAGGGCGTGTACGTCTCGGGCGCCGCCGTCTCCGCGGATCTCGCCCTGCCGGACATCGGGCTGACCACCCTGACCGAGGTGGCGGAGCGGGGGCAGCAGATCGCCCGCGTCACCGACCTGCCGGTGCTGATCGACGCCGACACCGGGTTCGGGGAACCGATGAGTGCGGCGCGCACCGTCACCGTCCTCGAGGACGCCGGTATCGCCGGATGCCACCTCGAGGACCAGGTGAACCCGAAACGCTGCGGCCACCTCGACGGCAAGGCGGTGGTGCCGACGGACGAGATGGTGCGGCGGATCCGGGCGGCGGCCTCGGCGCGGCGCGATCCGAACTTCGTGATCTGCGCCCGCACCGACGCCCGCGGGATCGAGGGACTCGACGCGGCGATCGACCGGGCCAAGGCGTACGTCGACGCCGGCGCCGATCTCGTGTTCACCGAGGCTCTCGCCGACGAGTCGGAGTTCGAGAAGTTTCGCGCGGGAATCGCCGTCCCGTTGCTCGCGAACATGACGGAATTCGGTAAATCCGAGCTGATCTCAGCGAGGACGCTGCAGGACCTCGGGTACAACGCGGTGATCTACCCGGTGACCACGCTGCGGCTCGCGATGTACGCGGCCGAGGCCGGGCTTCGGCAGATCGCCGAGGAGGGGACGCAAGCGGGACTGCTCGATCGGATGCAGCACCGCAGCCGGCTCTACGAACTGCTCGACTACGAGCGCTACAACGAATTCGACAGCGGCATCTTCAATTTCCGGATCGAGGGGAGTGGGTCATGACCGAAGCAATTCCCACCATCTACAAGGGGCTGGCCGGTGTCGTCGTCGACACGACCGCCATCTCCAAGGTGGTGCCGGAGACCAATTCGCTGACCTATCGCGGCTACGCGGTGCAGGATCTGGCGGCGCACTGCAGCTTCGAGGAGGTGGCGTACCTGCTCTGGTACGGCGAACTCCCCAACCCTGCGCAACGGGAACTGCTGTGTCAGCGTGAGCGGGCGGCACGCCGGGCCGATCGCTCCCTGCTGTCGCTGCTGGCGAAGATGCCCGACAACTGCCACCCCATGGACGTGGTGCGCACGGCGATCAGTTACGTCGGCGCGGAAGACCCGGCGGAGGACGACAATTCGCCGTCCGAGAACCTCGCGAAGGCGCTGCGCATGACGGCGGTGCTGCCCACGATCGTGGCCGCCGACTTCCGGCGCAGGCGTGGGCAGGATCCGATCGCACCGCACTCGCACCTGGGGTTCGCGGAGAACTTCCTGAACATGTGCTTCGGGGACGTGCCCGATCCGGCCGTCGTCACGGCGTTCGAGGTGTCGCTGATCCTGTATGCGGAGCACAGTTTCAACGCGTCCACGTTCGCGGCCCGCGTGGTGACGTCGACACTGTCCGACATCTACAGTGCGGTCACCGCGGCGATCGGGGCGTTGAAGGGCCCGCTGCACGGCGGCGCCAACGAGGCCGTCATGCACGACATGCTCGAGATCGGCGATCCGGACCGCGCCGAGGAGTGGCTGCTGGGCAAACTCGCCGCCAAGGAGAAGGTGATGGGTTTCGGTCACCGGGTCTACAAGAAAGGTGACTCGCGGGTGCCGACGATGAAGGCGGCACTGCTCGACATCGCCGCCCACACCGGCGGTGAGAAGTGGGTGCGGATGTACGACATCCTGGAGAAGACGATGGCCGGCGCCACCGGGATCGCGCCGAATCTCGACTTCCCGACCGGTCCGGCGTACTACCTGATGGGATTCGACGTGGAAATGTTCACGCCGATGTTCGTGATGAGCCGGATCACCGGGTGGACCGCCCACATCATCGAGCAGGGCGCGTCGAACAGTTTGATTCGCCCGCTCAGCGAGTACTCGGGCGTCCCCCAGCGCTCCGTCGTCGCCTGACGGCGTGTGCGCCTTTGTGGTTGCTGCTGCTACCAGAAAGGCGCACGGGCGCTAGCGCTTCTTGACGTGCGAGACGATTTCCGGATCGCTCTGTCCGTTCGCCTTCATCTTCTTGTCGGCGCGCTTCTCCTTCAGCGACTTACCGGATTTCTTCGACATGGAATTGCGGGGCGATTTGTCAGCCATGGACCATCCCTGAATGCGGAACCTGGACGGCTCCGATAGTGCTGACAGTACGCCACATCCCGGGAAACCCGGACCGATCGTCGAAAGGGCGGCATCTAGGACGACGGATCGTCGAACAGGGTCTGCTCCTCGGGGTTGGTGAACAGCCCCATCTGCTCGGCCCGCGGCTTGGTGTCGGGAGCGCTCGTCGCCGGTGGCAGCACGACGGTCCGGAGCGCGTGGCGCAGGGTGCCGACGATGCGCTCCCACTGGTCCGCCGACGCATCGTCGGTCTCACGCAACCGGGACACCCAGGCGGTGCCGGTGTCCAGGAGCACGAGGATCCGGTCGCGGTCGTGACCGCAGACGTCGGCGACGACAGCCGGATCGGTGTCGCCTCCGGGCCCGGGATCGAGATGGAACAGCGTCTGGAGTTCCTTCGGCAGGTCGGTCGACGACATCCGGTTCTCGGCGCGAGGTGCCGCGTCCGCCTCCGGTTCGGGTTCCGCGTCCGGGCCGGAGTCGCGGTGGAAGAACAGTTCGCCACCGAATCGGGACGCGAACTCGTTGTCGACGGTGCGCAGGAAATCGGAGAACGCCTTGCAGCTGTCCGTGAGGTGCTGCGGGACGAACGGGTTGCCCGACACTTCCAGGAACGCCGACAACCGGTCGTCGACCAGCACGAACTTGATCCGTGACCACGTGCGGTTGAGGTCGGCGGTGACCTCGGCCGCCCGGGTGCGGTCGCTGATGTCATGCACGAGCGGCGCGAACAGTTGCACGTCGACGGAGTCGGCGAGCGGGCCGACGAACAGGATGGTGTTGCCCATCCGGATCGGGACGTCGCCGTCCGGGTCGCGTTCGGGCAGCAGCCCGAGCATCGGCACCAACGCGAGCGTGATCAGTTCGTGGAGATGCTCGACGTCGCGGGGGACCACGGCGGCCGCGGGGTCGAGCTGCGCGACCAGCGGCGGTCGCACCGCAATCGGGTCGAACGTGGCCTCGGGATCTGTACTGGACGTCTCGGTGCTCAGGAACGCGGGATGCGTGATTCCCCAGACGTCGCGGAACGCGGCGACGGCCATCGCGGCCAGTTGATCCGACCACGACTGCTTCTTGTCGACGTAGAACGCGGGGGAGCCGTCGTCGGGTTCGTCGTCCGGGCCGCGGGTCGGACGGTTCCAGCCCAGCTCGGTGAGGTACGTCTGCTCGGCCTCGGTCAGTGCGCGGTCGGGGTGCAGGTAATGGTTCGACGGCACCTCGCAGCGCACCGTGTCACCGTCCCACACGACGAACTGGATACACGGCATCAGCCCCTGGGATTCGTCGAGCTCCTCGAATCCCGATTCGAGCACCAGAAGGTCCTCGTCCTGCATCGCTGCCAGATAGTCCGCGAGGCGCCGCTGGAACTCCGCCCAGTCGCGGTTCACGCTCGAATCCAGATCGAAGTCCTGCATGTCTGCTCCGTCCGGGTCGGCCACAAGTCACCTACTTCCGCTCTATACGGTAGCGGCGATCGCCGAGACCGCAGCGCAGGAGGGGGCGGCGGGCTCAGACGGGGTGACCGGCCGCGATCCGTCCGGTCAGCCGGGTGACGGCGTCCAGGAGGTCCCACGCCGTGCCGGGTTCGACCGCCACGGCGGTATCGCCCCACACGAGGTACCGGCCGTCGCCCTCGATGTCGCGCCACGCCAGACCGCCGACGGGGCGCGGTGAGTGCCGCGAGCCGCGGATGACGGTGACGACCCCCTGGCTCGTCGACGGCCTGTCGAGGATCCGGGCCGCCCGTGCGCTCCCGGCCGGTGCAAGCGGGACCACGACGCCCGCAGCCGTGCCCGCGTCGGTGTCGGGGAGCTGAGCGATCAGCTGCCGGCCGACGTCGTACGGTTCGCAGCCCCGGATCACCACTTCGGCGCCCGGATGCTGCACCGCCGCGATCCCGTGCCCGCGAGCGAGGGCTCCCGTCATGCGGATCGGGGTACCGCCGTCCGCACCTGCCGAACCGGAGATCTCGATCCGGAGGTCGGGTTCGGCGAGCACCAGCAGCGCCGAATCGAGGGGGTCGTGTTCGGGTCCGGAGAAGGCGGACCGGATCCCGCGCTGCTCCGCCTCGTACTCGTCGGCGGTGGCCAGCGTGCTCGTGACCTTGAACGGATACGGAATGCGGTCCTGGCCGGTCCGGGCCCACAACGCCGAGAACTGCGGACCGCTCAACACCCAGTGCCCCACGACTATTCGCCGATCACCGCGGGCGTGACAAGAGGCAGTTTCCCGACGAGTTCACTTCCCTCGTCGATGCTTTCGAGGTACGTCGGGGGTTCCTCCTCGTCTTCCCGCGCGGGTGGCAGGGCCGGACCGCTGGGCCGCTCGAGGGTGGTCGTTCGGTGAGAGGACACGATGCTGCGCGCGTACTGCGCGACCCCGCCGCCGACGGCCCCGGCCAGCGCCGCACCCGCGATCGAACCGGGCGCAGCCTGTGCGGTAGCCGGCGAGTCCTCGAGCAGCACCTCGCCGCTCCTGCGGTGCTCACTGCGCGGGACGGAATCGGATTCGGGGTCGGCCACCTGCTGGTCGCTGGGTATGCCGTGCACCCCATTCGGTCCGATGTCGAAGCCCACCGGCTGACCGTGGGCCGTTGCCGCGGCGTGGGTCGCGGCGAGGCCCGCAGCCGGGAGTTGTTCGTCCGCAACCCGATACGCCGACGCGTAGAGGGTGTCCATGGCGGCCTTCGCGTTCTGTTCCGCGGCGTCGGCGTCGGCTTCCGCGGTCCAGTTGCCGGGCAGCACCCGGGTCCAGTCGGTCGGGTGGTCGCCGGGCCGACCCACAGCGCCGCGCACCGCTTCCGCTCCGGTGGTCGCGTGCCGCAACGCATCCGCCACATCGGTGAATCGGCTGCCGACCTGCCCGGCGCGGGCGGCGTAGTCGTCGAGTGCCGCCGCCACCGCGGTCGCGGCCGGACCACGCCAGCCGGTGTCGACGGCGGCGCGGGTCGCGTCGTGGAACGCAGTGACCGACTCCAGGAATCGCCGTCCGAGGTCGTCCCAGGCCGCGGCGACCGCACCGGACTCGGCGGGCGTCAGCGCGTCGACCGCACTCCTGATGGCGCGGTGATCCCACTCGCCCGACCGAAAATTCTCCCCGCCATTCATCCCGACCTCCGATGCTGGACACTCACGGTCCCGGAGTGGACCCCCCAATCCGGCGGGAAGCCACCTTACCGACTCCTGTACATGACTTGTCACCGCTCCCGATCTCGGAAAGGCTCGGATCCATGCCGTCGTTCTCGCCCGCACTGTCCGGAACGCGCACCCGGCGGTCGTCCGTCCTCGCGGTCGGGGCCACGTCGTTCGCGTTTCTCGTCAC
The DNA here is from genome assembly GCF_001583455.1 of Rhodococcus sp. LB1. NCBI lineage: Bacteria > Bacillati > Actinomycetota > Actinomycetes > Mycobacteriales > Nocardiaceae > Rhodococcus > Rhodococcus sp. LB1. The sequence continues at coordinate 8,718 of NZ_LTCZ01000167.1, forward strand.
GATGATGGGAACGACACTGCCCACCCCGCTCTACTCCATCTATGCGCAGGAACTGGCGTTCAGCGCCCTCACCGTCACCATCCTGTTCGCCGTGTACGCGGTCGGGGTCGTGGTCGCGCTCGCCCTGTTCGGGCGGCTGTCCGACGACGTCGGTCGGCGCCCGGTGCTGTTCGTCGCGGTCGCCCTCGCCGCGGTCAGTGCCGTGCTGTTCCTGCTGCCGTCGACTCTTCCGCTGTTCGTGGTGGCCCGCGTGATCTCCGGACTGTCCGCGGGTCTCATGACCGGCACGGGCACCGCCGCGGTGATCGACCTGTTCCCACCCGAGCGCAAGGCGGTCGGCGGAATGCTCGCGGTCGCGGTGAACACCGGCGGCCTCGGATTGGGCACGCTCAGCGCAGGGGTGATCGCCGACGTCACATCGAGTCCGCTGACCATTCCCTACGTGGTGAACCTCGTGCTCGCCGTCCTGGCGGGCACCGGGCTGTGGATCTTCGCAGTCGCACCGGCCACCAGTCCGACGTGGCGGATCCGACCCCGCCGACTGCAGGTTCCCTCCTCGATCCGCCGCGCGTTCGTCACCGCCGTGCTCGCAGCCGGAACAGCGTTCGCGGTGACCGGCGTGCTCACCGCCGTGTCGGCGTTGTTCCTGACGGAATATCTGGGGTCGACCAGCCACACGAAGGCCGGCCTCGTCGTGTTCCTGACCTTCCTGTTCATGGCCGTCGGGCAGCTCCTGGCCCGTCGGCTGTCGACGGCCACCGCGATGCTCGTCGGGTGCCTCGCGTTGATCCCCGCCGCCGCGCTGCTGGCGCTCGCGCTGGCGTACACCGTCCTCGAGCCGCTGCTCGCGTCCGCGGTGGTGCTCGGCGTCGCCGGGGGCCTGTGCCTCAATGCGTCGCTCGCTACCACCGTCGAACGGGTCGAACAGCAGTTCCGCGGCGGAGTGTCCTCGGCGTTCTTCGCGGGGATCTACGTGATGCTGGCCGTCCCCGCGGTCGGTGTGGGTGTGCTCGCACGCGTCACCGACCTTCGCACGGCCGGGATCGTCTTCAGTGGCCTGGTCGCCGCGCTGGGGGCCGGGGTGGCCGTGGCCCAGTTGGTGGCGCGCAGACGGGCCTGAGCGGCGTCAGCCCCGCGGTCTGGTGGTGACGGGCGGGATGGTGATCACCGGACGCGTCGTCGTGGTGGTGGTGGTGACCGGCGGCAGCGTCGGCTCCGCGGGTGCCGCCGTCGGCGGGGCCGCGATCCGGGGCACGGTCTGCTCGGTCGTCGTGACGACGGGAGGCCGGGTGACGGGTGTGGTGACCGGCGCCAGGCTGATCGTCGGGGGAGGCGGCGCGACCGTGGTCCTGACGGGTGGCGGCGGGGGCAGGGCGGGGGTCGTCGAAGGCGCGGGCGGCGGCGCGGTGGTCACCGGCGCCGGTTCGGTCGTGAGCGTGACGGCCCGCGGGGTGGTGAGGTCGGCCATCTGCCAGGTGGGGGTCGGCGGGACGAACACCTGGAAGGTGGCCGGTGCGGCGCTGTACGGCCCGGCGGCCTGCAGGCCCTCCGACGTCAGCGGTGGCGGCACGACGTCCGGCCCGCGGTTGCCGAACGCGCCGCCCGCGGCACCGATCATCAGGCCGGAGACCGCCGACACGGTGGCAATCGCGAGTGCCCCGATCGCTACAGTCCTGTCGTCCATGTGCTACCCGTCCTCGGCGTGCAAATGCGTCCACCATAGAGGGCGGTGCCGCCTGCTGCCGCATGTGTCCGGAAGGCGAGTCGTCCGGGCGGGTTCGCTGGATGGTTGCCGGGGTTCGGCGCACGCTGACGAGAACTCTTGTTCGGGCGAGCCGGTCAGCCGACGATCGAGCGGTGTCCATACCGCTCCGACCGGGGGTAACGATGTCTCTGCTCGACTGGTTGTTCCGCCGCCCGCTGTCCGAACGAACCGGGGCGGCCGTCGCCGCGTCGGCGATGCTGTTCGCTTCGTGAGCCGGCTCGAGATCGACGCCGACGTCCTCGTCCTCGGCGGCGGACCCGCCGGAACGTGGGCGGCACTGGCGGCGGCCCGGGAGGGCGCGCGGGTCGTCCTCGCCGACAAGGGCTACTGCGGCACCAGCGGCCCCACCGCGTCGGGCGGCAACAACCTGTGGAACGTCCCGCCCGGTCCTGCACGCGAACGGTCGGTGCAGGCCCGCTTCGAGGACGGCGGCAGGCTGTCCGAGCCGGCCTGGATGTACCGGGTGCTCGAGGAGACCCACCAGCGGGTGGACGAGCTGGCGGGCGCCGGCTACCGGTTTCCGTCCGGCGACGACGGCCGGGAGGTGCGTACCAGCCTGCAGGGGCCGGAGTACATGCGCCGGATGCGCAGGCGTGTGCATCGCGCCGGGGGCACCATCCTCGACCACAGCCCCGCCCTGGAACTGCTCACCACCGGTGACGGCATCGTGTCCGGTGCCGCGGGTCTGCAACGGCAGAACGGATACGCCCCGTGGTCGGTGCGTGCCGGGGCAGTGGTCGTGGCGACCGGCGGCTGCGCATTCCTGTCGGGAAGCTTCGGAACGAACGTCGACACCGGCGACGGACTCCTGATGGCGGCCGAGGTCGGGGCGTCGTTCTCGGGCATGGAATTTTCGACGGCCTACGCGCTGGCACCGGCGTGGAGTGGGCACACCAAGGGTTTGATGATGCAGTTCGCCACGTACTACGACGCGGATGGCCGGACTCTCGGGGACGGCGGTTTCTCCGCACGCGGCGCCGCGATGGCGCACCTCGCCGCCGGCCGCCCCGTGTTCGCGCGACTGGACCGGGCCAGGCCCGACATTCGCGCGGCCATGCGGACGTCGCAACCGAATTACTTTCTGCCGCTGGACAAGGCGGGCATCGACCCGTTCACGCAGAAGTATCCCGTGCGGGCCGTGCTGGAGGGCACGGTGCGCGGAACCGGAGGCATCCGGGTCGCCGGCACCGACTGCGCCAGTGACGTTCCCGGCCTGTTCGTGGCGGGCGACGCTGCCACCCGCGAACTCGTCACCGGAGGTCGCAGCGGCGGCGGCAGCCACAACGGGGCGTGGGCGATCTCCTCGGGGACGTGGGCCGGCGCGGGCGCAGCCCGGTTCGCTCGGAAGCGTCCCGTCCCCGACGGGGTGCGCGGCGCGGGCGCGGCGGGACTGCGCGGACCGTCGGCCCGCCGGCAGGCGTCGCGCTCCATCGTCGGACTCGTGCAGGAGCACACCCTGCCGCTGCGCCGCAGCTACCGGCGCAGCGCGACGAGCCTGCAGGACAGCGTGACCGCGCTCGACGAGGCGTGGTCGGGTGCCGCCGATCTGCTCGGCGGCTCCGAACGGGAGCTGCTGCAGGCGCGTTCGGCCGCCGCGATGCTCGCCGTCGCGCGGTGGGCGACGCACTCCGCCCTGGCGCGGACCGAGACCCGGGGGATGCACGTGCGCACCGACCTGCCGGACACCGATCCGGCGCAGACCCGTCGACTGCTGTCGGGCGGGCTGGGCGAGGTGTGGGTGCGGCCGGAACGCGGCACCGCCGAGGCACGGACGGTCGCGTCGTGATCGAGGTCGTCGTCGCCGACCGCTGCGTGCAGTGCGACATCTGCATCAAGGTCTGCCCGACGGACGTCTTCCGCCGCGGCGCGGACGGGGTTCCCGTCGTCGCGCACCAGGAGGACTGTCAGACGTGCTTCATGTGTGAGGCGAACTGTCCGACCGACGCGCTGTACGTCGCGCCGTTCGACACCCCGGTTCCCGAGGACTCGACGCACACCGACGCCGAGGGTTTGGCGGAGTCCGGGGCGCTGGGCGCCTACCGCGCCGTGATCGGGTGGGGTGGTCGTCGCACGCCGGGTTCCACGCTCGACCGGAACCACCTCTTCACCCCGTGAGTATTTGTCAACGCCCGGCGGTTAAGAAGTACTCACGGGTGTGGCCTTGCGGATGAACCGGCCGATCTCGCGGATGGCGCGGGTGCCCTCGGGGAGCAGCCCGGCGGCGGCCTGGAAGACGTGCACCTGCCGTTCCCACACCTGCAGTTCGCACGGCACACCCGCCTGGGACAGCCGCTCGGACATCAGTTCCGCGTCGACGTAGACCATTTCCTGCGAGCCGGTCTGGATCAGCGCCGGCGGCATGGAGGCGAGGGAGCCGTCCACGGGTGACGTGGACGGCTCGTGCCCGCCCCTGGTGTCCAGTCTTTCGATCAGCCTGGACAGGGCACCGACCGCGCGTTTGGGGAAGACAGCGCAGAGGTCGGCGTTGGGATGGGCCAGCTTGTTCACCGGGTCGAGGTCGGTCAGCGGCGACAGCGCGACGTCGGCGGCGGGACGCGGCAACCCCTGGCGCAGGGCTTCGAGGGTCACCATGAACGTCAGGAATCCGCCTGCCGAGTCGCCGGCGATGACGATGCGGTCGGCGGTGTACCCGTGCGAGAGCAGCCACCGGTACCCGTCGACGCCGTCCTCGACGGCCGCCCGGATGGGGTTCCGCGGGATCATCCGGTACGCGACGTTCAGCGTCGACGCCTTCGACTCCGCCGAGATCCGGGACACCATCTGGCGGTGGGAGTTGATCCCGCAGCACAGGAACGCCCCGCCATGGAGGTAGAGGATGGCCCGGTCGCCGAGCTCACCCGGAGGCCGGATCCATTCGGCGCGGCAGTGCGGCAGCCGGATGGGCCTGCGCACGGTTCCGCGGATGGGACCGAGCGAGTACCCGAACAGGTCGACGACTCCCGTGGGCCACGGCAGTTCGGGGTAGCGCGCCCACCCGTCGAGGAACGGCCGGACCGTGCGACGGAGTGTGTGGGCCAGGGCCGTCGATTGGAGGCTGGTTCCGGCGAACTCCCGCCGCGTCACCGGGAGGGGTGACGGGCAGAATTCGTAAGTCGCAGTGCTCATTGCCTGCCTCCGTTCCGGCCTCGGTGCCCATCGACGTGCTGCCTTTAGGTATTCCACCTCTTTGCGCCGTACGGTCTACATCGAAGTTGGTCGCACGGACGCTACGCCCGACGTAGCATCCAGGCGGAAGTCGTAATGGGATAGTGACCGAGCGGGGGTGAACGTCCAGGTGGGGATCATGCCGGTTACCGATTCGATATTCCTTCTCGGCGAATCGCGAGAGCATCCGATGCACGTGGGATCGCTCGAATTGTTCACACCGCCGGAGGATGCCGGCCCCGACTACGTGAAGTCGATGCACGAAACTCTGCTGAAGCACACGGACGTCGACCCCACTTTCCGCAAGAAGCCAGCGGGCCCTGTCGGCAGTCTCGGGAATCTGTGGTGGGCCGACGAGTCGGACGTCGATCTCGAATACCACGTGCGTCATTCGGCCCTGCCGGCCCCGTACCGGGTCCGGGAACTGCTGACGCTGACGTCCCGGTTGCACGGCACGCTCCTGGACCGTCATCGCCCGCTGTGGGAGATGTATCTGATCGAGGGGCTCAGCGACGGCCGGTTCGCGATCTACACCAAGCTGCACCATTCGCTGATGGACGGGGTCTCCGGTTTGCGGCTGCTGATGCGGACGCTGTCGACCGACCCGGACGTGCGCGACGCACCGCCGCCGTGGAACCTGCCGCGCAGGGCGTCGGCCAATGGTGCCGCCCCCGCTCCCGACCTCTGGTCGGTGGTGAACGGGGTCCGTCGCACGGTCGGTGAGGTGGCCGGTCTCGCGCCGGCGTCGCTGCGCATCGCCCGCACCGCGATGGGGCAGCACGACATGAGGTTTCCGTACGAGGCGCCTCGCACCATGCTGAACGTCCCGATCGGGGGCGCGCGCCGGTTCGCCGCGCAGTCGTGGCCGCTCGAACGGGTCCACGCCGTGCGGAAGGCAGCCGGGGTCAGTGTCAACGACGTCGTGATGGCCATGTGTGCCGGGGCGTTGCGAGGTTACCTCGAGGAACAGAACGCGCTACCGGACGAGCCGTTGATCGCGATGGTTCCGGTGTCCCTGCGCGACGAGCAGAAGGCCGACGCCGGCGGCAACGCGGTCGGGGTCACGTTGTGCAACCTGGCGACCGACGTCGACGACCCGGCCGAGCGTCTGACGGCGATCTCCGCCTCCATGTCCCAGGGGAAGGAACTGTTCGGCAGCCTCACCTCGATGCAGGCGCTGGCGTGGTCCGCGTTCAACATGTCGCCGATCGCCCTGACGCCCGTGCCGGGGTTCGTCCGCTTCACGCCGCCACCGTTCAACGTGATCATCTCCAACGTCCCGGGACCGCGGAAGACCATGTACTGGAACGGGTCCCGGCTGGACGGCATCTACCCGACGTCGGTGGTGCTGGACGGGCAGGCGCTCAACATCACACTCACCACGAACGGCGGCAACCTCGATTTCGGTGTCATCGGGTGCCGCCGCTCGGTGCCGAGCCTGCAACGCATCCTCTTCTATCTCGAGACGGCTCTGGGCGAACTCGAGGCGGCATTGCTCTGAGAGGCCGGGTATTTCAGCGCCGGGCCGACTCCTGCTCGACGAGTGCCCGCCGCGACTCCTCGTGGAGCACCCCGAGCAGTTCGTGTTCGACGTCCGCGAACTCGGGCGACGTCATCATCGACAATTCGCGGGGACGCGGCAGGCCCACCGTCACCTCGCGCCGGACGGTGGCGGGTCGCGCGGACAGCACGACCACCCGGTCCGACAGGTAGACGGCCTCCCGGATGTCGTGGGTGATCATCAGCACGGTCCACCGGTAGCGCTGCCAGACGTCCTGCAACCAGGTCTGCATCTCGGTGCGGGTCAACGAATCCAGGGCGCCGAACGGCTCGTCGAGCAGCAGCACCGGACGGTCCTGGACGACGGTCCGTAGCATCGCGGCCCGCTGTCGCATCCCGCCGGACAGTTGGCTGGGGCGAGCGTCCTCGAACCCGCCGAGACCGAACACGGAGAACAGTTCCCGGGCCTTGTCCCGCGCCTGCTTCCGGGGCACGCCCTGCACCTCGAGTCCGAGGGTGGTGTTGTCGAGGACGGTGCGCCACGGGAACAGCAGATCCTTCTGCGGCATGTACGCGCATTTCGCGGGGCCACTCCCCGCGGGACGCACCGGTTCGCCGCCGATCGTGACGGTGCCGGCGTCGGGTTGGTCGAGACCGGCGAGCATGGAGAACGCGGTGCTCTTCCCGCACCCGCTCGGGCCGATCACCGACACGAACTCACCCGGTTCGACGCTGAACGAGACGTCGTCGAGGACGGGCCGGATGCCGCCGCGGACCGGGAACCCCTTGCTCAGACCGGACAGTGCGACGCGCGCGGTGTCACTCATGCCGGGCCCTTTCGTTCTTGATCCACGGGGCGACGACGCGCTCGACCGCGAAGGTGAGCAGGTAGAGGCTGACGCTGATCACGGCGGTCACGAGCACCGCCGCCAGCACGAGGTCGGTGCGGAAGGAGTTCTTCTGCGTCGCCATGTAGATGCCGAGACCGGACGTGGCCCCGACGTATTCGGCGAACACGGCACCCACCACGGCGTACGTGATGCCGATGCGCAGGGCGGTGAAGAACCGGGGGATCGCCGACGGAAGCCGCACGTAGCGGAATTCCTGCCACCGTGAGGCGCCCATGCTGCGCAACAACGCGCCCGCCTCCCGGTCGGCCGCGGCGAAACCCTCGATCAGACCGATCGTCATCGGGAAGAACGTGGCGAGGGCGATCACGAGAATCTTCGGCAGCAGACCGAATCCGAACCAGATGATCATCAGCGGCGCGATCGCGATGATCGGCAGTGTCTGCGACACGACGAACAGCGGAACGAACGCGCGTCGCAGCCACGGCGAGAAGTCCACGAGCACGGCGAGGGCCCACGCGAAGAGCAGGGAGACGGCGAACCCGATCAGTGTCACCTGCAGTGTCGCGGAGGCGTGACCGGAGATGGCGTCCCGCGCCCGCCAGCCCTGTTGGACCACCCGCAGCGGCGACGGCAGCACCTGCGGCCGGATACCACTGACCGTCACGTACACCTGCCATGCGACGACCAGCAGTGCCACGACCACGACCGCGGGCAGCACCCGCCGCAGCAGCGGGGACGTGCCCGGGGCCGTGGTGCGGAGACTCGGGTCAGGGCTGAGCGAGGTACTCATTGGTGAAATACGTCGACCAGTCGGGTTCCGTGGTCAGCGGTGCCCCGTCGGGGCCGGTGAGCAGGCCGTGCTTGAACAGGAAACCGGAGTAACCCGCCCACTGCTCGGCCGTCTGCGTCCCGACCTTTCCGGAACTGTCCTTCATGTACTCGGAGGACAGCATCTGCTGGCTCTCTCGCACGAGGGACTCGTCCGTGAAGGCGCCGGGGTTGGCGTCGATCAGTATCTGTGCGGCCTCGTCCGGCCGGTCGGCGGCGAACTGGTATCCGCGCTGCAGGGCCTGGACGAACTTGCGGGCCTGCTCGGGATGGTCGGCCATCCATTGCTCGTTGCCCTCGATGACGAGCGCGTACGCATCCGGGAAGCCGTAGTCGGTGTAGTGGAAGTAGCGCATCGGGGTGCCCTGGTGCTCGGCCTCGATGCCCTCCCAGCCGAAGAACGAGACGGTGAAGTCGGCGGTGCCGGAGTACACGGCCTCGTACGCCGAGGTGCCGAGCGTGACGGTGGTGAATTCGCCTTTGCCGCCGTCGTTCCGGATGATCTGCTTCAGCGTCTCCTCGCCGTCCGGGTCCGCGAACCCGGCGTAGATCTTGCCGTCCAGATCCCGGGGGCGGGTGATGTCGGCGCGATCCGCCTTCACCGCGATGCCCGTCGCCCAGTGCTGCAGCGGAGCCATCACCGACGTGGTCTGTGCGCCCGCGGCCTTCGAGAACGTCGCAGAACCCTGGAAGCTCACCCCGAACTCCGCGTTGCCGGCGTCGACCAGGGTGTCGGGCGAGGTGTCGTTGTAGGGCAGCACCTGCACGTCGAGTCCGGCGTCCGCGAACCAGCCTTCCTGCTGGGCGACGAACAGACCGGTGTGGTTGGTGTTCGGTGTCCAGTCGAGTGCGAACCGGATGGTGTCGCCGGACTGCGAGTCACCGGCGCAACCGGTGAGCAGTGACAGGGCGGAAACCAGGACGACGGCTGCGGTGGCAGCGCGTTTGGTACGAGAGAAGAGTGTCACGACGCCGGCCATTCCTGCTTGTTGAGAGCGGTGTCCCAGAACATGAGTTCGTAGCGGCTGGCGATCACGAACGCCTCCGCCATCGCCTCACGCTGGGCATCGGTCGAGGCCTCGGCCGCGGCGTCCACTAGTTCGCGGGCCGTCGCGACGGCGGCGTGGAACTCCTCCGCGTCGTACGTGGTCACCCACTGTGCGTAGGGGTGCGACGGGTCGGCGGAGAGCACCTCACGGGCGCTCGCCGCGAGCCGGTGCCCGACGTCGGCGTAGATCCAGAAGCACGGCAGTACCGCGGCCGCAGCCACCGCGTACGGCTCGGTGGCGGCGACGGCCGTCAGGTACGAGATGTACCCGAGGCAGGCCGGCGAATGCTGCGGCTCCACGTCCGACTCGGGGAGTCGTCCGCTGGTCAGCAGATTCTGGTGCAGCGTCGCCTCGACCGTGGCGGCCTCGGCGGCCGAGCCCGCCCAGAACCCGGCCTCGACCGGGCCCGGCGCGTGCGCGGCGACCAGCGAGAGGGCCTTCGCGTACCCGGTCAGGTACAGGAAATCCTGCTCGATGTACGTGCGGAACACGTCCAGCGGCAGCGTTCCGTCGCCGAGGCGGCGCAGGAACTCGAGTTCGTCGATCGCCTCGCGCAGCACCTTGGTCCGGTCCCACAAGTGGTCCGTGAATCGGGCGTGCTGGCCGGCGCCGGCAGCATCTTGGACAGAGCTATTCACAACGTTGACATCCCTTCGTCAGCATTACCTGAGCAGGTTCCCGGGTGTGTTCTCAGCCCCGCCCGTGCGGAGCACCCCGTGTCAGAACAAGCCGACCCTAGCACCGGCCGTGCCGCGGGCGGTAAGGCCCGGGTCGGTCGAGGGGCTCAGCCGGCGAGGAACGCGGCCGCGGCCGGCGGGAGAGGCGCGGGTCCGCGCCTGTAGATCTCCGCGGGCCGGCCGGTCCCGACGACGGCCATGTCGCCGGTGTTCTCGAGGGCCGGCATCATGTGCCGCCGGAACGAGTCCTTCGGCAGGGAGCGTCCGAACACCACCTCGTACACCCGGCGGAGTTCGAGCACCGTGAACGTGTCGCCGGCCAGGCCGGACGGGTCGACGGCCCGCGCGTTTCGCTCTCGCAGGTCGGCGACGGCGAGGGCGACGACGTCCGCGTGGTCGAACGCCAGATCCTGCGTCACCCGGTCGTCGTCGACGGTGATCAACATCGTGTCGCGGGGGAGCGCCGTACGGGGCAGCGCGGCGCCGTGCGTCATCGACAGCACCCACCCGCGATCGTCGCGGCCGGGATCGTCGAGCATCGCCAGCTGATGGAATTCGGTGCCCGTCAGGGCGGCCGTGATGCGCAGGCACCGCTCGGCGGCGTCCTGCAGTCGTTCACCCTCGTGGAGGAAGGTGCCGGGGAGTGCGAGACTGCCCGAACCGTGTGGAACCGCAAGTACTTTCAGTTCCGTTCCCTCGACGGTGAGGACGGCGACGTCGACCGCCACGGAGGGGCGCGGATAGTCGAGGAGGCTCTTGCCGTCGGAATCGGTCCATGCGGCCACGCAGGAATGTTAGCGCACGGTTGATCTATATCGCGTTCGATCGGTCCTGCCTGCTCATCGTTGGTAGTTTGGCGAGAGATTCCCGGTACGTGCTGCGTGAGGAGATTCGTCTGTGGAGGTCGACAAGTCCGGCGACACGCTCGTCGTCCGTGCCCGGGACGGCGAGGTGCGTGGCTACCCCGAGGGCGACGTCTACGCGTGGAAGGGCATTCCGTTCGCCGCGGCGCCCGTCGGCGACCTGCGGTTTCGCGCGCCGGTCCCGCCCGCACCGTGGGAGGGTGTGCGCGACTGCGTCGACTTCGGCCCGATGGCGCCGCAGGGGCACGGCACCGCCGTCCCCATCGATGCGGGACTCGAGATGGACGAGGACTGCCTGTCTGTCAACGTCTGGGCCCCTAGGCCCGACGGCACTCCGCGGCCGGTGATGGTGTGGATCCACGGCGGTGCCTACTGCCTGGGAACCGCAGCCCAGGGCATCTACAACGGTCGCATCCTGTCCACCCTCGGCGACGTCGTGCTGGTCTCGTTCAACTACCGGGTGGGAGCGCTCGGCTTCCTCGACCTGTCGTCGTTCTCGACGGCCGAGCGGGTGTTCGAGACCAACTGCGGGCTGCGTGACCAGGTCGCGGCCCTCGAATGGGTGCGCGAGAACATCGCATCGTTCGGCGGTGACCCGGACGAGGTGACGGTATTCGGCGAGTCGTCCGGAGCCGGGTCGGTCACCACGCTGATGACGTGTCCGAGCGCGGAGGGGCTGTTCCACCGCGCGATCGCCCAGAGTCCGCCCGCCACGTCGGTCTACGGGAGCGAGCGGGCGGCCACCGTCGCGAAACAGTTCCTCGACATCCTCGAGTTGGAACCCGGGCAGATCGACACACTGCTGCACCTTCCGTACCGCACGGTCATCGAGGCCAGCGACACTCTCGTCAACGAGGTGCCGACGAGGATCCCGGGCACACTCGCCATGGCGCCCGTGGTGGACCGCGACTTCCTGCCCCGTTACCCGGTGGCCGCGTTCCAGAAGGGCTATTCCCACCGCATTCCCCTCATCATCGGTTCCAACAAGGACGAGTCGTCGATCTTCAAGTTCATGAAATCTCCTCTGCTGCCGGTCACTTCGGATTCGGTGCAGGAGATGTTGAGGGCGATCGCGACCGATCACCCGGAACTGCCCGCCGCTCGCCTCGCCGACATCCTGTCGGCGTACCCGGACCGCGGAAAAGCGAAGGGCGCGCTCGCGATGTCGCGGGACGCCGCGTTCCGGATGCCCGCCCTGTGGGTGGCCGACGCCCACAGCCGGCACTCACCGACGTGGATGTACCGGTTCGATCAGGCCACGCCGATGCTCAAGGCCGCACGGATCGGGGCCGGCCACGCCACCGAACTCCCGTACGTCTTCGGCAATTTCGACACCCTCAACATCGACCCGACGTTCTGGCTCGGCGGCCGGAAGACGGCGCTCGAGGTGTCGGGCCGGATCCAGCGCCGGTGGCTCGCATTCGCGCGGCACGGTGTCCCCGCCGCGCTGGACGGGTCCAAGCACTGGGCCCCCTACGACGAGGAGAACCGCTCGACGTTGCTGATCGACGGCGCGGACACCCTCGTGAAGGACCCGGACCACGAGATGCGGATCGCCTGGGGCAACGACGTCATGGGGTTCAACTGACGGGCACCTTGTCGTCGAGTTCCTTCAGGACGGGCAGCGCGAAGCAGGCCAGCCCGATGATCAGGACCGGGATCGCGAGCACGAAGAACGTCGGCTGGATTCCCCACTTGTCGAGGATGGGACCGGCCAGCAGGTAGCCCAGCGGCCCCGCGGCGTACGCGGTGGACGTCATGACGCCGGTGACCCGACCGCGCATGTGCTCCGGACTGCGAGTCTGCATGGCGTAGTTGGCGATCGGGCCGACCGGACCGAACACGAGACCCTGGAGGAGGGCCAGCGCCAGAATCGCCCACAGCGGCGGCAGGAACGCCATCGCGACCATGGCCGCGCCCAGCACCGTCACCGCCACCACCATCAGCGTCCTGCGCGACACGAACGGCGCGAGCGGTCCGTACGCGAGGGCGCCCACCACGCCGCCGATACTGAGCGCCATCAGCACCGAACCCAGTTGCGCGGGCTTGTCGAGTTCGGTGAAGTACACCGGGAACACCACCGATTCGACGGGCATGTACAGCGCGACCACCGCCATGTCCACCAGAGCGATCGTGCGCAGGAGCCGGTTGTGCCACACGAACTTCAGTCCCTCGAGCGTGCCGTGCCAGATGGATGTCGGGCGCGTGGACGTGTCGGGTCTGCCGGCGTTCTCCAGTCGCAGGAACGCGATGGTCACCACCGACAGCACGAAGCCGACGGCGGTCACCCACAACGTGTTCACCGCACCCACCGTCGCGATGAGGACACCGCCGATGCCGGGCCCGACGAGGTACGCCATGTTGTAGTTGGCCTCGTAGAGGCTGTTCATCCGGTCGAGGGACCACCCCGCCGACTTCGTGGCGGCGGGCAGCATCGACTCCCTCGCCGCGATCCCGGCCGGATCGAATGCGGCGCCGATCGCGGCGAGGACGGCGATCACCGTCACGGTGAGGCCTGTCGTGTTGGCGATCACCGGGATGGCCGCCACGGACAGGGCAGACAGGCAGTCGGAGATCATCGACGTGCGGCGACGTCCGAACAGGTCGACGAACGTGCCCGCGAACAGGCTCGACAACAGCAGCGGGAGGGTGGCCGCGCCCGCGACGATCGCGGCGTCGGACGCGCGACCGGTCCTCTCGAGCACGAGCCAGGGCAGCACGACGATCGCGATACCGTTACCCGTGGACGAGAACAGCGTCGCGAGGTTCAGGAGGATCAGGGGCCCGAACCGGCGAGTCACAGCCGTCTCGGTGGCGGTCACGGCAAGGGTCCTCTGGTCGGCTCGATCGGTGGTCCTTCGACGCTAACAGCGAGGTCGTGGCCACCGCGAGCGAATTTCGGCCGCTACTGGTTGCGTTGCAGGGTCAGTTCGGCGAGGGTCCGCGCTCCGTCGCACGGATCGCCGGTGCCCGACCGCTGCTGCACCCACCACGTGATGACGCCGGAGTAGGCGGCGGTGATCCCGCATGTCGCCGAATCACCCGGACGCCGGGCGCTGAACGCCGACGTGCCCGCGATCGACGTGGTTTCCACCTGATAGCCCAGCTGGTCCGCCACACTCCGCTCCCGTTGCAGCGAGTTGTTCTCGAACCAGCCGAACGTGACGTCGATCGATCCGGCGGCGGACGACACCGTCCACATGCACACCGCGCCGAAGAAGTACTGGTCGATGCCGGCGCCGTGGAGGGTCTCCGCGATCTTGTCGTTGGGGACGGCGTCGCACTCGCGGAGGAGTTTGTCGAACTGCGGTGAACCGCCGTCTTCGGAGGCGGCCGCGCCCTCGGGCAGGGGACTGCCGGTGACGGAGGTGCCGCAGCCGGCGAGCACCACCGCGGACGCCACCGCCGCGGCGAGTCGGCGGCCGGCGCTCACTTGACCTTCTCCAACGTCAGCCGGCCGAGCGCGGTCGGGGCCGCGCACGGATCGGAGGGTGCGGTGCCCGTGCCGTAGCGAACCAGCCAGTGCACGAAGTCGGAACCCGTGCCCAGCGCGACCTCGCAGAACCCGACGTTCTGCGAGGAGAACCCGCGGTGCCCGGCGATCTCGAGGTCGTGGACCTCGTGACCGATGCCCTTGGCCACCGACCGTTCCCGGTCGATGGGGCTACCGCGGTACCACGTGAACATCACGTACCGTTCGCCGCCGTCCGCTTCCCACCGGCACTTGATGCCGTTGCGCGACACCGGGGCGAGCCCGGTGATCCCGGCCCGCTCGTACACCTCGGCGTCGGTCAGCGAGCCGCATTCCCCCACGAACGCGCCGGGCTGCGCGGACACCGACGTCGTCGGCGCCGACGCCGCCGGAGCGGTCTCGGAACGGTCGCCGGAACCGCAACCGGCCAGTACGACCGCCGCGGCGACCACACGTGTCGCGCGGACGGTCAGGCGGACCGGATCAGACGAGCTCCGCATAGCTCGGATTCTCGGCGATGTACTTCTCGACGTACGAGCACGACGGAATCACGGTGAGCCCGCTGGCCTTCGTGTCGTCGAGGGCGGCCTTCACCACTTCCGCGGCCAGACCCTGACCACGGAACTGGGGGTACGTCACGGTGTGGTGGAAGTCGCGGGCACCGTTCCGCTCGAAATAGTCGGCGTATCCGGCCAACTGGCCGTCGAGGTAGATCTCGAACCGGGATTCCGACACGTCGTGCTCCACCGTGGCCGCCACAGACCGCTCCTCTGCTCGTGTGGCGTGCGCGCTGTCCCGCGCACGCTGTCACTCGCAGATTACCGTCAGTCCGCGAGGTTGGTGCGCAGCAGCATGACGTTGTAGTCCGACCAGGTGGTGGCCAGGAAATACAGATCGGATCCCTGCGACCACGGGTGCATGTAGGCGCCGTACAACTCGGGCACGTCCCGGCTGCTCACGAGCACCTCGGGTTCGCTCCAGCCGGATTCGAGGTGGTCGGACCGGCGCATGACCACCGAATTGCCGGCGTCGGTGTACATCGCCACGAACTGACCGAGGTACTGGTTGAACTGCACCGACAACTCGCTGACGGGTCCGGGGATGACCGGTGCGGCGACGGTGGCGTTGGCCTTCACCCACGCCTTGCCGTCCCAGTACTCGTACAGCGTGAGGTTCCGGATGTCCGCTTCCTTCACCCGCGACAACCGGGCGTCGCCGGAACGACCCGACGGCGTGCCGAACGCGTAGACGAATCCGTCGTGCTTGACGTACGAGCCCATCTGGAAGTTCTCGGCGCCCGTGCCGGGCACGTTGGGCCGCAGCGTAAGAGGGTCGGTGACCCAGTTCTCGCCGTTGTCCACGGAGTACGCGATGCCGGACGCGTTGGTGTCCCACTCGCCAGGGGCGCCCCAGCTCCGCACGGACATGTAGTTGATGTACTGCGTCGCGCCGGGACCCTCGCCGACCGAGATGCCGGTGGTGGGGATGACGGTCTGCTCCACACCCGGGATCTTCTTGCTCTGGATGATCTCCTTGGAATGGTTCGGGGTATCGATCGGGGAATTGTCGATGCCCATCCCGTCGGTGAGGTCCTTGTCGGAGCTGCGCAACAGGATGTTGCTGCGCCAGTCGCCGACCAGACCGCACAGCGGGTTGTCGCTCAGTCCGACGGTGTCACCGAATGCGGTGAGGATCTCACCTCCGCCGTTGTCCCACATGATGCCGAGGTCGGTGCCGAGCACCCGGAACCTGCCGATAGTGTCGTTGGAGCTGCGCGGCCCGGTGATGTGCGCGATAGCCTGAGTTTTGCCACGTAGCTCGGGAAGGCGGCCGTCGCTTCCGTTGAGCCAGGGAATGGGGTTGATGCCCTGGTTCGAGCCGCTCGAGCCGAGGCTGCCGGTTCCCAGGCACGGGGCCGCCGTCGCAACAGGGGGCGTCATCGTGAAAAACGTGCAGGTAGAAGCGAGTAAGGCGGGCATCGCCAGGGAGGCGACACGGCGGAGTCTGGTCACGAGCGCACCTCTCTGCGACGAATCGAGTCGGGTCCGGTCACGCTAGCAATACCTCACCTGTCACACCAGCCCCTAGGGTAACCATTGGGTATCGCACCCGGCCCCGCGTAGCTACAGGATCGCTCCGGGGTTGAGGATCCCCAGCGGGTCCAGTGCGTTCTTGATCCGCTGCGTCAATTCCATGACGTCCTCGCCCAACTGGTCGGGCAGCCAGGCCTTCTTCAGCCGGCCGACGCCGTGCTCGCCGGTGATCGTGCCGCCGAGAGAGATTGCGAGGTCCATGATCTCGCCGAAGGCGAGGTGAGCACGCTCGGCCATCGCGGCGTCCTCGGGGTCGAACACGATGAGCGGGTGCGTGTTTCCGTCGCCGGCGTGCGCGATCACCGCGACCATCACGTCACGCTCGCGGGAGATCGCCGCGATTCCCTCCACCAGCGCAGGCAGTTTCGGGAGCGGGACCCCGACGTCCTCGAGGAGCAGGCTGCCGAGCCTCTCGACCGCGGGGATGGCGAATCGTCTTGCCGCGGCGAAGGCTTCGCCCTCGTCTGGGTCGTCGGTGGTGAAGACCTCGGATGCGCCGTTCACCGTGCAGGCGTCCGCCATCACGGAAATCTCTTCGGCCGCAATCGCACCGGGCGCGTCCGAGCGGGCGATGAGCATCGCCGCCGCCGTCCGGTCCAGGCCCATCTTCAGCGCGTCCTCGACGGCGCCGATGGAGGTGCGGTCCATGAATTCGAGCATCGACGGCCGCAGCGTGCGGGTGATGGCCAGGACGGTGTCGGCGGCGGCCTGGACGGAGGCGAACGATGCGACGAGGGTGCTCGACGGCGGCTGGGCCGGGATCAGTCTCAGCGTCGCCTCCGTGACGATGCCGAGGGTTCCCTCGCTCCCGACGAACAGCTTGGTCAGCGACAGGCCGGCCACGTCCTTCAGTCGCGGCCCGCCCAGGCGCACGTCCGTCCCGTCCGCGAGGACGACGCGCAGTGCGAGGACGTAGTCGGTGGTGACGCCGTACTTGACGCAGCACAGGCCACCGGCGTTGGTCGCGACGTTGCCGCCGATCGAGCACATCTCGAACGACGACGGATCCGGTGGATACCAGAGCCCGTGCTCGGCGGCCGCGGCCTTGACCTCCGCATTGAGCAGTCCCGGTTCGACGACGGCGATCCGCGTCACCGGGTCCACCTCGATCCGGCGCATTCGCTCGGTGCTGACCACCACGCAGCCCGCCACGGCGGTGGCGCCGCCGCTGAGCCCGGATCCCGCACCGCGCGGGATCACCGGTACCCGGTGCTCGGTCGCCCAGCGCATCACCACCTGGACTTCCTCGGTGGTCGTCGGACGGGCGACGGCGAGGGGGAGGACGGCGTCGGGATCGCGCGCCCAGTCCTGGCGGTAGGAGACCAGGATGTCGGGATCGGTGACGAGGCATCCCTGGGGGAGCGCGGCGGCGAGCGTCGCGAGTGCGTCGTCGGTGACCGTCATCGTGACTCCTGAAATGCGGGTGTCGGAGGCCCCGACGGTAACCCAGCGGGCCGCGGGTGTCCTCGAATTGGTCAGACGTCCAACTGAACCGATTCCGACCCGATTGTTCGGATATCGCTCCAACCTGGACGTTCGGCCTGGAAGTGAGACCCCAATAGTCCATCTGTTAGTTACTTACGCGTAGGAGTCTCACGATGTGGGATCAGGGGGGTGAATTTTTTCCGGGGTCCCGGCGATGGGGTATGCAACCGGGTCCGGGGGAGAAAATGCAGGTAGGGGCGTCCCCTGAACCGCGTGGAACCGGACGAATCGGGTGTAACACAGGTCACATTCGTCACTCTGTTACCGGATCGTATCGACCAGGCAATGCAAAAACTCACTTCTACGGGTTAGCGTCTTGCATCGTCAAACACCGGCGAGGCGTTACACCCAAACGGAGATTCTCACGAAATGTGAGCTAGAACACGGTTGGGGCCGGGTTTTGCCGCACCGACCCTGGAAGGACCCGCACCGATGAATGCACTCCACCGAGATCCCAGCAGCTACATCTCCGCGATGTTCTCGTACGAGTTCCTCGACGGTGGCATCGACTACGATTCCATCGAACAGATCCACCGTGGCGAGTTCGACGAATGGATCTTCGCACTGGCCGGTTCGGGGTTGTTCACCAACGAGGAAGTTCGGTCCATGGTGCAGGAATGGCGCCTGAACCCGAAGACCCTCCTGAACACGCTCCTCGCCGACGCGGACGAAGTCACCGCCAAGCGCTGCGAGGTCACCTGGGCCGCACTCGACCGCGTCGCCCCGTTCGCTCCGGCCGTGCCGGTCGCAGTCTTCGGCTGAAGGCCTTCCCGCCGCAGGGCTCGCCGTCGTCACACGAGTTCGGTTCGATCTCCGTTCACGACGATCGCCTGATCGTCCGTCAAGGTGCGGTACTCGATGCCGGCGAGCCTCAAAGCGTTGACAGTGCGCCGAACGGCGGCCGCGTCCTCCAAGGGCACGGCGTCTTCGGCCCCTGGAAGCTCCGCAGGCGGGTGATGCGGCACGATCGCGAAGCCCACCACGCCCAGGCCGTCCCAGAGCGGCTCCATGCCGCAGGTTGCGACCACCTCCGCCGGGTCATCGGAGGAGTCGAGACCGTGCAGCGTCGGAGTCATCACACACGCCCCCGCGCTGTAGCCGGCGTACACCAGCGAATCGCTCAGCAGTAGTTCCGGGATCACCCGGTCCGCCCCGCTCCGGGCCATCTGCGCGCGCAACACGAACGTGTTCCCGCCGCGCACCCACAGCATGCCGAACCCCTCCAGCCGCTCCTTCAGCGCGGCGGACCGCGCGTGCCCGTCGCTGCCGATGTAGTCGCGCAGATCCACCTCCTCCGGGGTGAAGCCCAGCCGCGTCAGCGGCATCACGTCACTCACGACCGCGGACGTCCGCGCCGTCCGCGGCCACGCGTCCGCAGCCGCGGCGATCACCCCCACACGCCCCGGACGGCCGACGAGCGACAGCAGAGGCGCGGGATCCGCACCGAACCGATACGAGGACAGGAACAGGCGCACCGCGGTCAGATGGTGAACGCGAGGTTGTCGACGATCCTCTTGCCCACGGCGGTGTCGCCGCTCAACGCGATCTCGTCGCGGTGATCCGCCGCCGTCGTCCGGCCGCCCGCCAACCGGGTGAAGAGCCGGGAGTCAAGGGTCACGGTCGTGGTGGCCTCGGACGGTAGTTCGTCGACCACCGCGGCTCTGCCGTCGACGGCGATGTGAATGTTGCGCGCGAGCGGTCCCGTCAGCTCCAGGGTGATCCTCGACCCGTCCGGGGCCTTGCCGCGCTTGCCGACGAGGAACGCGACAGCGCCCGCGATCTCCTCGAACGCGGTCTCCCCGCGCAGGCCGCCCTCGTTGCCGGGCAGCGCGAGGGCGTCGCGCAGGTCGAGCTCGTGCATCCAGCAGTCGAACACGCGGATCCGCATGAACCGGAGGTAGGGCGCCGGACCGACCGGTGTGGTGGTCTCGGCCTCGAATGCCTCGTCGGTCATCTCGCTCAGCTCCGACCGCCTGCGGGCCACGATCGCCCGGAAACGCTCGAGCATCTCGGGCCCGGAGCACCCCCGGAGTCCCTCGACCCACTCTTCGTTGAACGCCCCGATCTCGTTGCGCACGTGCGCGAGGCCGCGGACGTCGATGCTGGTGTGCGGTGCGGAGATTCCGGCAAGCAGCGACTCGGTGCCGATGAGATGCGCGGTCACATCGTGGACGGTCCACCCGGGCAATGAGGTGGGCGTGAACCACGCGTCGCCGGACAACGAGGACAGCACCTCGTCGAGTACGTCCCATTCCTCGAACAATGCGTCGAGGATCGGTTCCTTCTGCAGGGCATTCACGGGTGGTACGCCTCCTTTTGCCTCAACTCTAGGACCTCCCGCCGGAGCGTCCGAGCGTTTTCGCCGCGGGCGGACGAATGCGCCGGTGACGGCGTCGAAGGCCTCCCCGTCCCGGGTTCGGTGTGGTAGACCGATGGTGAGAATCTCCATTAACAAAAGGAGTGCGGATGTTCCCTGGAAACTTCGTGGCGACCACCCCGGACAAGCCCGCTGTCATTCGTCCCTCCACGGGGGAGCGGCTGACCTACCGGGAGCTGGACGAGCGGTCCACCCGCCTCGCACGGCACCTGCGCTCGCTCGGCCTGAAGGTCGGCGATCACCTGGCGCTCGTCTCGAGCAACGATCTCCGGGTCCTCGAGGTGTACTGGGCGGCGCTGCGATCCGGGCTGTACATCACCGTGGTGAACTGGCACCTCACCCCGGAGGAAGCCGGTTACGTCGTGGACGACTGCGGAGCCGAGGTGCTCATCGTGTCCGCCGACGCGGGCGGCGCCGTGCCGCGCGACCCGAATCAGCTTCCCCGCGTCCGGCACCGTCTCGTGTACGGCGGCGAGCTCGACGGATTCGACAGCTACGACGACGCCGTGGCGGCGCAGTCGGCCGAACCGCTCGATTCGCAGCCCCGCGGGCAGGACATGCTGTACTCGTCGGGCACCACCGGCAGGCCCAAAGGGATCAAGCCCGCTCTGCCCGAGGGCGAAGTGGACGCCACGATGGATCCGTACACCGCGGTGTTCGCCCCGATGTACGGATTCGATTCCGACACCGTGTATCTGTGTCCCGCACCCCTGTACCATGCTGCGCCGCTCCGCTTCTGCGGCACCATCACCTCCGTCGGCGGCACGATCGTCCTGATGGACCGCTTCGACGCCGAGGAATCGCTGCGGCTCATCGAGGAGTACCGGGTGACCCACAGCCAGTGGGTGCCGACGATGTTCGTCCGGATGCTCAAGCTGCCGAAGGACGTTCGCGACAAATTCGACGTGTCGAGTCTGAAGGTGGCCATTCACGCGGCGGCGCCGTGCCCGCCCGACGTGAAACGCTCGATGATCGAGTGGTGGGGCCCGGTGATCCACGAGTACTACGCGTCCACGGAGGGTGCCGGTGCCACGTTCATCGACAGCGCCCAGGCCCTTGCCAAGCCGGGATCGGTGGGCCACGACGGGGTCATGGGCATCGTGCACATCTGCGACGACAACGGTGCGGACGTACCCGTCGGTGACATCGGAACCGTCTACTGGGAGAGGGAGGAACGGCCGTTCGAGTATCACAACGACCCGGCCAAGACCGAATCCGCGACGCACCCCGACCATCCGACCTGGACCACGAGCGGCGACATCGGGTACATCGACTCCGACCGCTTCCTCTACCTCACCGACCGCGCCGCGTTCATGATCATCTCGGGTGGGGTGAACATCTATCCGCAGGAGTCGGAGAACGTTCTCACCATGCATCCCAAGGTGTTCGATGTCGCGGTGATCGGTGTGCCCGACGAGGAGATGGGCGAACAGGTCAAAGCCGTCGTGCAACTCGTCGAAGGGGTGGAACCGTCGGATGCCGTCGCCCGCGAGTTACTCGACTACGTCCGCGAGCGGGTGAGTCACTTCAAGGCGCCGCGCAGCATCGAGTTCTCCGACGACCTGCCGCGCACCCCCACGGGCAAACTCGTCAAGCACAAACTTCGCGCCCGGTACCTGAACGCCGGCTGAATTCCCGACCTCATCTGTCCAGCGCCGAACCGCAGCGCGGGCAGGTGCTCGCGGTGTGATCGGTGAGGAACAACCCGCAGTCGGGGCACACGCGGTCGAGCCAGCAGACGGGATCTCCGCCGAGGTCGTCGTCCGGTTCGGTGACGGGCGCGGCGTCGTCGGGGTGGGTGGTCACAACCGTTCCAGCATGTATTCGGCGAGCACCTCGGCGTGACTGTGACTGACGTCCTTCGTCGCGGTCAGGAGAACGATCGGCCGCCCCTGCGCGAGTTCCTGCACCCGCGCGACAGCCTTCCGTCCGCTCGGCGAGTCGAGCTCGTGGACGTACCGCTCCCGGAACTCGCTGAATGCGGCGACGTCGTGCGAGTACCAGTGACGCAGCTCCGTCGACGGCGCGAGGTCCTTGGCCCAGTCGTCGAAATGGAACGCGTCCTTGCGGAGCCCCCGCGGCCAGAGCCGGTCCACGAACAGTCGGAGTCCGTCGCCCTCGGTCGGATGGTCGTAGACCCGCTCGACGACGACCGGTGGATCCGCGGTGACGTCCTCCGCGCTCCGTTCCTTCGGTGTGCTCATGGCCGAACCTCCGCTTCCGTGCGGCTGTCTACCGTCAGACTACGACCAAACACCCTGTGACCGGGTTCACAAACGAGCAGAAACATCTGTGAGAACGACTGTTCGGACTCGATTCAGACGCCTACCCACGGACTTCTCTGTTCCCTACGTCACGCTTTCTCTGGCTACTATCAGCTAACTCAGTCGAGTCGGGGGAAATATTTCCGCTCATCATCGGTTGATCGCCGCTCGTCGCGGCACACACACCATCTACCGCAGGAAGTCGATACATGGATACATCGCAGAGCGCGTCCACTGCGCGCCCGACGGTCGGCGTCGTTCGGGAGTCGAACGACGGTGAGCGTCGGGTGGCGTTGGT
>NZ_LTCZ01000168.1:0-25629 GCF_001583455.1 Rhodococcus sp. LB1
TTCAGCAAGTCGCGCGCGGCGAAGCGGACCTCGGGGTATTCGCCGCCGCACACGAACTCGATCTCGACGGCGTCGACGTCACGCCCTACCGGCGAGACCGGTTGGTCGCTGTGGTGCCGCTGGGCCACCGGCTCACCGAGCAGTCGGCTGTGACGTTTCAGGAGCTGCTGCCCGAAAACCTGTTCGCGGCACGCGCGATGGTCCCCGCGTTCCGGGCCGCGGCGAACCGGCTGGGCGAGCAATTCGATTCCAAGCACTCCGTACGGAGCGGAGAAGTCGCGATCAGTCTCGTCCAGGCGGGTATGGGTGTCACTGTGCAGCCGGAGTGCCTACTCAGTCACGAAATGACGAGCCGTGTCGCGGTGATGGAATTCGCCGAGCCGTGGGCGGTGCGCAGGATCCACCTCGCCACCGCACACGGGCGAGGCCCGAGCCCCGCGGCGCGCGCACTGGTCAAGCAGCTGCTCGACCGCCCGCACGACGAGTTCGACGACGTGAATTCGTCCTGAGCGAACCGGGGATTTCCCGAGCGTGCGCGTTTGTCATGACGTGGACCGGGTGATCCGACTGATCGGTACTATGCTCCAACCATGCAGTGGCAGGTCGACCTTTTCAGCCTGAGGCTCTTTCTTTCGGCCGTCGAAGAACGTCAGATAGGGCTCGCGGCAGCACGGGAGCATATCGCCCCGTCGACCGCCACGAAGCGAATTCAGGCGCTCGAAGCCATGTTCGGCCTCCCTCTCCTGCACCGGGCACGAACAGGCGTGGCGCCTACCGAGGCGGGTGCGGTCCTGGCCCGGTACGCGCAGAAAATGCTCGCCGACTTCGACGATCTGCACTCGGAACTGACCACCCTCACCGCGCAGGTGGAGGATCGACTGGTGGTCGCCGCGGCGCACTCGGTGATCATCGATCTCCTGGCGCCGGCGGTCCGAATGTTCATCAACGAGCGTCCGTTCGTCGAGCTGTCGCTGCGCGAGGTGGACAACAGCGAAGTGATTCGCCAGATCGAAGCCGGGGACTGCGATATCGGTGTGTTCGCCAGCGTCGGCGAACCGCAGTGCGCCGCCGCCGAGATGGAACTCCTCGGCAGCGAGCCTCTCGTTGCCGTACTGCCACGAGAACACCGTCTCGCACATCGGAGTTCCGTGAGATTCGGCGAACTTGCCACCGAGGGGCTGATCGCAACACACACGACGGTGTCGATCTTCCAGGCTCACGGAGCAGAAGCCCGCGATCTCCGACATGTGGTGCGCACGGGTGAGGTGGCACTCGGTATGGTCCGGGCCGGCCTGGGAGCCACGGTTGTCCCGCAGCGAATGGCTGCCCAGGCAACAGACTCCGAGATGCTGGTGCGGCCGCTGGACGAGAGTTGGGCGGTGCGACGCATCAACGTCGCCACGACGACGCGGATGTTGGGTGCCCCGACGGTCGCCGCTTTCCTCGGGTGCTTGATCAGACAGGTGCCGCGGACGTCCGCAGAGTAGATTTACGCCGCAGCCATCGGCGAGCCATGCTCTGAGCTGCACACTTCGACGCCCGCGAAGGGACCTTGCCGAATCGCCAATTGACTGTCGTGATCAGCCGTTCGATAGTTGTGGAGGCGTAGGTCACAACAGGTCGGGTTTGTGAATTGAACCTGATCGCCGTGCGAAAGTATCTGACGGCCGAAGGTGAATCACAGTGCGGCAGACGAATTCCGGGCCCTTCTTCATCGTCGGTGACTGGCAGAACGTGGCGGTGAGCTGCGCCAGGCCGCATGGCGGATAGAGCAGTCGTCTTCAATCCAACAATTGGCAGGAGTTACGTCATGGTGTGGCAGGGCAACTACACGAGCTTGTTCATCGGTGGGGAGTGGGTTGAACCCGCCACCGATGACACCATTGGAGTCGTGTCGCCGTTCACGGAACAGGCGCTAGCCCGGATTCCCGCTGGTTCGGGGGCGGACGTCGACCGCGCGGTACGTGCTGCGCGTGAGGCTTTCGACCACGGCCCGTGGCCGCGCATGAGCCTGTCGGAGCGTATGGATGTGGTCCGCAGATTCGGCAAAACGATCACCGAGAATCGCGAATCGATCGCGGCGTTGATCACGGACGAGATGGGCTGTCCGATCACGCAGACGGTCGCATCCCAGTCCGGCGCCGCCATTGCGTTGATCGATACCAACCTCGAACTCGTCGAGCAGTACCGGTGGCGGACCGTGCGCCGTTCGAACACCGGCAACGCGCTCGTCACCCGTGTGCCGATCGGAGTGGTCGCGGCGGTTGTGCCGTGGAACGCACCACTGTCGGTCGCGATGCTCAAGCTCGTCCCCGCACTACTGTCAGGCTGCACTGTCATCCTGAAGCCGTCCCCCGAGGCTCCGCTGAGTTCCTACCTTCTCGCGGAAATGGTTCAGGCCGCGGGCTTCCCGGCCGGCGTGATGAGCATCGTCACCGCCGACCGGGCCGAGAGTGAATACCTCGTCACCCACCCCGGCGTGAACAAGGTGTCGTTCACCGGTTCGACCCTCGCCGGCCGACGCATAGCGTCGTTGTGTGGCAACGACCTCCGGCGCTACACACTCGAACTGGGCGGGAAGTCCGCCGCGATCGTCCTCGACGACGCCGACCTCGATGGTGCGGTGCAGTCCCTCCGGACGCAGTCGTTCCGTTACAACGGTCAGGCATGCACGAACAAGACGCGGATCATCGTGTCGCGGCGTCGCGAGAAGGACCTGACCGACCGGCTGGCGGCCATGGTCGAGGATCTTCGCGTAGGTGATCCCTTCGACGAGTCGACGGAGATCGGCCCCCTCGTGAGCCTGCAACATCGCGAGCGCGTCGAAGGCTACATCGCCGCGGGTCGGGAGGAAGGCGCAACCGTCGTCGTCGGCGGTGGCCGCCCCGCCGAGTTCCAGCGCGGCATGTTCGTCGAACCGACGCTGTTCACCAACGTCACCCCCGACATGAAGATCGCGCAGGAGGAAATCTTCGGTCCGGTCGTGGGCGTCCTCGTCGTCGACGACGAGGAAGAGGCGATCGCCGTCGCGAACGACTCGGCATACGGGCTCAGCGGTGCCGTCTACGGCGCGGATCCTGACCACGCACTCGCGGTCGCCCGGCGGATCCAGACCGGCACCGTCGAGATCAACGGGAACAGCGCCGGCTTCCACGCCCCGTTCGGTGGATTCAAACACAGCGGGATCGGCCGCGAGGCCGGCCTCGAAGGATTCGACGCGTTCGTCGAGCTGAAGTCCTACGGCATCTCCGCGGAGGTCGCCGACACCCTCGGCTGACATGGCCGTCGCCCACTCTCTTGTCCCGCAACCTCGAAAGGTTATGTCCATGACGGCAAATCGACTCTGGCCCCTGGCCGGAGCATCCATCACACTCGACAGTGGCTTGATCACCATGGGCCACCACGGAACGCTCTCGGTCCCGATTCCGTCCTTCCTCATCGAGCACGATCGGGGCCTGGTCCTCTTCGACACCGGCCTGGCCCCGGAGGCGTGGAACGACCCCCGCTCGGTGTACGGCGACCTGGTCGATGTGTTCGCCCTCGACTGCCCGCCGGGGAACACCCTGGAACTGCAGCTCCAGAAGTGCGGTTTCGAGCTCTCCGACATCACTCACGTCGTCATCTCCCACTCCCACTTCGACCACACCGGAGGCATGTACCTCTTCCCGGAGGCCGAGTTCTACATGTCGGAAGTGGATCTGCGCTACGCATTCTGGCCGGACCCGCCCTACCGCGGCTTCTACCGGACGCAGGATCTCGAGCTGACACGGTCGTTCAAGTGGAATCCGCTGCGTGAGGACTACGACCTGTTCGGCGACGGAAGCCTCGTCATCTACCAAACTCCGGGGCATACCCCCGGCGAGGTCAGCCTGTTGGTCAAGCTCCCGTCGCGGTCGTTCCTGATCACCGGCGACTCGGTTCATCTCCGCTCCGGTCTGGAATCGGAATGCCCGTGCCCGGTGGACGTCAATGCGATTCAGACCGTGCAATCCATCCAGCGGATCAAGCAGATCAGTGCGAGCCTGCAGGCCGAGATCTGGGTGTTGCACGACCCGGACGACTGGGAACGGCTCGGCAATGTCGAAGGCGGCTACAAGTGACGACGCCGCGCCAGCCAATTCTTCGTCTCGGGGGCGTAGTAGTGAGAGAGAGTAATGAACACGACCAAGAATGAGTCCGGATTCGCCGGTCTCACAGCGCGACTGGCGGATCACGTCGCCCACGTGGCGAACTCGCCATTGACTGAAGAGGACGTCGAAGCGGTCCGACGGTTGTTCCTCGACGGTTTCGTCGTCTCGCTGTGGGGGAGCACCCGTCCCGCGGCCAAGCAGATCGCCGAGTGGTCGCGCAGGTTTGCGGGCACCGGGAACAGTGTCGTGCTCGGCGGTGACTGGACCACCGAGGCGTCCACCGCTGCTCTGGTCCACGGCACCGCGGGGCACAGCTACGAACTCGACGACACGCATGACGTGACGACGAGCCACCCGGGTTGCGTGATCATTCCGGCAGCGCTTGCCGTCGCCGCGGAGACGAACGCGTCGCAGTCGGAACTGTTCCGCGCAGTCGCCGCCGGCTACGAAGCCATGGCGCTGATCGGCACGACTGCCGGCGGGTTGGAGACGGTTCACCGCGGATTCCACCCCACCTCCGTCTTCGGATCGTTCGGTGCTGCGGCGGCGGTGTTGAGCCTTCGGGCATACCGGAACAAGCAGCCCGTCGATCCCGGCGTCCTCGTGACCGCCTGGGGTCATGCCCTCTCCCAAGCCAGCGGTTCCATGCAGTTCTCGGTCGAGCCGACCGGGGGCGAGGTGAAACGCGTGCACGCCGGACTGGGCGCCCGCAACGGTGTTCTCGCAGCAGACTTCGCGATGCTGCCCGATGTGACGGCACCGCAGCTGTCGGTCGAGGGAACCTACGGCGCCGCCGCCAGCTTCGGCGGGCCGCTACGCGACGTCACGCCGGACGAAAAACTGCAGATTCACCTAATCAGCTTCAAGCCCTATTCGTGCTGCCGGCTGTTCCACTCGACGATCGACGCCCTGCGGGAGGTGACCGACGACTTCAGCGCCTCCACCGACGGCATCGAGGAGGTTCTCGTCACCGGGCCCCAGCTCATCGCCGACCAGCACATGACCAAGGCCGAGTCCACGATGACGGCACAGTACAGCTGCCCGTACATCGTCGGAGCCACGCTCGCCTACGGACCCACCCGATACGACGCCTACGGCGAGGCCTTCCTCGACGACGAACGAATCCTGCGTATCGCCGGCAAGGTCCGGTTCGAAGTCGATCCCGACCTCGAGGAGAAGTACTACCCACAGCACTTCGCGACCGGCGTGCGCATGCGTTTCACCGACGGCAGCACCAGGTCGGCGACAGTGGTCGACAGCGTCGGCACGGCGCAACACCCCATGACCAAGGAGCAGATCATCGCCAAGGGCGACGGGCTTGCATCTCAGGGCAACTTTCCGACCGGGGACGAACTGGCGGCCGTGATCTGGGACGACGCCAACGGCGGCGTCGAGCTGGCCAAGGCCCTGGTTTCACGGTAGCCGACGCCGGCACCATTCGGCGGCAGCGAGGCGCGCAACGGAGCGCTGGCACCGTGTCCGCGGGCCTGCCGAAACACACGTTTCTCCACCGAGAAGCCTTGCTGTAGAACACGATTTCTTGATGCGCGCTTGGTGCTCCACCACATGGTCCTGGAAGGACTGGGTATGATCTACGCAATTTCCGTTCTCGTCCTGGCGGCGATCTTCACGGTCGCCACCGTCACGCCGGTCAACATGGGCATCCTCGCGTTCGCCGCGGCATTCATCGTGGGTGCCTGGGTTTCCGACATCCCTATCGAGGACGTGGTCGACGCCTTCCCCGCGGGAGCCTTCCTCATCGTCGGCGGCATCACCCTCCTGTTTGCGATCGCGAAGGCAAACGGCACCCTCGACTACATCATGGACAGATGTCTGCACCTCGTCCGCGGCAGACGCTGGGCCATCGTGTGGATGCTGTTCGCACTGTCCGGTCTGCTCATGTCGATGGGGGCCGTCCTGGCGGTGGGAATGCTCGCCCCGATCGCGATGCCCCTTGCCGCCAGAAACCGCATCAATCCCTTCCTGATGGGCATGATGATCACGCACGGGGGATTGGCCTGTGTATTCTCTCCGATCAATCTGTATGGCGCGCTCGTCACCGGAATCATGAAATCCGCTGGCCTGCCGACAAATCCGGGCGTCATCTTCCTGGTGCCGTTCGTGCTGAATCTGGCGATCGGTGTGGTGCTCTTCCTGGTCTTCGGTCGTGACCTCATTCGCGGCGGACGCCGCGGCGACGACGTAACAGCCTCGGCTGGACCGATCGGCGGGATCGGTGCGGGGACACTGTCGTCCCCGTCCCCCGCATCCGACGGCTCGGGTGTCTCGACCGCAGTGTTGAGTCGGAGCGCGACCGGCACTGCCGTCGAGGCAGCACCCCCGCGGCCCCGGCTGGACCGCTACCAGGGCGCGACCCTGGCCGGAATCCTCTTCCTGGCCGTGGGTTCGGTCGGGTTCGGAATCGACATCGGTGTCAGTGCAATCTGTGTGAGTGCCGCGTTGCTGCTGATGGCGCCCAAGTCGCACCCGAAGATCGTGGACAACGTGGCGTGGCCGGCGGTGGTCCTGGTCTGCGGAATGCTCACTTACATGACAGTTCTGACCCAGAATGGAACTTTGGACTTCCTGGGCAACACCGTCTCCGCGGCGGTAGCTCCTCTGTTCACTGCGCTGATCCTCTGCTACGCGGTCGGCATCCTCTCGGCGTTCGCGTCGTCGACGGCGACGATCGGCATCGCCTTGCCGCTCGCGATGCCGCTGCTTCTCGGCGGTGAGGTAGGCGTCCTGGGCTTCGTCGCCGCAATCGTCTTCTCGGCGACTGTTGTCGACGTGAGTCCCTTCTCCCTGCACGGAGTCATGATTCTGGCGAATGCAGAAGTCGAGGACAAGATTCGATTCCAGCGAAAAATGCTTGCCTACTGTGGAATCGTCGTGCTGTTCGCTCCCCTCATCGTGTGGGCGCTCGTCGTCGTGCCCACCTCCGTCTAGCGGATCGCGCAGGTTGGTGCTGTGTGCAGTTGCCCGAACCGACGAATCCAAAGAGAAGGAGCGACATGACAGAACAAGCAGTTACCCCGCAGGAGAGAATCCAGTGGGTGATCGACATCGAAGAAATCAAGATGTTGATGTCGAAGTACTGCCACGGCATCGACAAGCAGGACGAAGAGACGTTCATGAGCATCTGGTCCGACGACGCGGACTATGTGCTACCCCGAGGCGAGGGGCAAGGGATCGACGGAATCCGCGCACTGGTGCACAAAGTATGGGATCAGGTGCCAAAAAGCCACCACCACATCACCAATCCGATAATCGACATCGACGGTGACACCGCGGGTGCGAAAACCGACGTCTTCTACTTCCGGCTCACCGACGACGGCGTCAACCAACTGTTGTCGGGTGGCTATGCGCTGGAATTCGTCCGGCGCGAAGGCGAATGGAGGACGCGCCGAATGGAGTTCAGCCCGTTCGTCTCCACCAGCCCGATCTTCGCCACGAACGTATAGGTCGCCGCGGTCGCCTAGCGGGGACCGACCTCCGCACCACCGGTCAGGCACGTCCGAGCTCGCGAGCGGTGCGCCACGGTGGACATATCGTCGCCGATTGCCTCCCCGCCCCGCACGCGCTGACGGCAGACTCGTCACTAGTTCGGGGTCGGCCGGGCGGGCGGAGCTCCACCGGATGAAGGCCGCGGCCGCCGTCAGTGGAACGGACGTGCCTGGCTTCTTCCGAGGCGAATCCGACGGCTTCGCGAAAATGGTCGAGCAGGCCGGTCGGCTTCTCGGCTGACATTCTGCCGCGCATCACGCCGTCGATCGGTTTCGAATGGGCACCCGAACCGTATGCCTTGCGTTCCTATCTCCGGTCCCTCGAACTCGTTCGAGGTCTTCCCGATACCGCACTACTGCCTTCTCATGGCCCCGCCACCTCCAGCACCCACGATCGAGTCGACGAACTTCTCCACCACCGCCGTGAGCGGCTCGACGAAGTTTGTGAGCACATCGCCGCCGGGGCGACCACTGCCTACCAAGTGGCCACGTCCATGCCATGGACCCGCCGAAGACGGCAACTCGACGAACTGCCACCCGAGCACCAACTGTCCGCCGTCATGGAGATCAGCGCCCACCTCGACGTACTCACGCTTCACGGCAAGCTGAACCAGAGTGACGGCACCACGACGCGTCATTACACGCTCTCCCGCTGATCGGCTACGTGGCAACCGGTCTGAGTTGGTCAATGCCCGAGCGCGCCCGACCGGCTCAGGGGAACCATTTCCACGGCTTGTCCCAGTGGCCGGGTGGCGGCACGAACGGCAGCTGCCCCAATTGGCCCGGCGGTGGGATGAACGGCAGGTGTCCCAGCTGTCCAGGTGGCGGAACCACGTCGGGTACCGAGATACCGGGAATCGATTGTGGCCACGGATCAGCATTTGCCGTGCCGGCGCCGAGCCCCAGTGCGCTGAAGCCCA
This sequence comes from Rhodococcus sp. LB1, assembly GCF_001583455.1. NCBI lineage: Bacteria > Bacillati > Actinomycetota > Actinomycetes > Mycobacteriales > Nocardiaceae > Rhodococcus > Rhodococcus sp. LB1. The sequence goes on from NZ_LTCZ01000168.1 coordinate 8,557, forward strand.
ACGCACCGGCGATCACGGCTCCCGCCACGGTCTTCTTCGAATTCATCGTGAACTCCTTCTGCGGCTGCTCTACTTCGTTCCGTGGAGAGGGCGCGCCGGTTGCACCCTTCTATTGTGCGCACTTCTGGGGGCGCTGTCGCCTGCCCGGGCGGACGTTCCGGTGAGCTCACGCGCAGCGCGCACCTGGATCCACCTGTCCGATCCCGCTCGCCGGACGGACGCTGCGGCTTACGATTGAGATTCAAGCCCTGCGGCTCATTCCCTCTGGTCGCGTGCCCAGCCGAGTACATCCCACGGAATCCGACAGCCGGTCTCGCCCCAGAGCGAGTAGCCGGTGCGTCGAGTATCGGAGGGATGCAATGAGTGCAACACCCACCTTGAAGAAGGCGCTGAGCCAGCGGCAGCTGACGATGATTGCGATCGGCGGGGTGATCGGCGCAGGCCTGTTCGTCGGCTCGGGCGTCGTCATCGGCGACACCGGTCCGGGGGCCTTCATTACCTATGGGCTTGCCGGGGTCCTGATCATCATGGTCATGCGGATGCTGGCCGAGATGGCGGTGGCCAACCCGTCGACCGGATCGTTCGCCGATTATGCCCGCGCCGCGTTGGGCAACTGGGCCGGCTTCTCCGTCGGCTGGTTGTACTGGTACTTCTGGGTGATCGTCGTCGGTTTCGAGGCGATCGCCGGCGCGACGATCATCCAGTACTGGATCGACATCCCGTTGTGGTTGTCGGCGTTGGTTCTGATGATTCTGATGACGGCAACGAATCTGTTCTCGGTGTCGTCGTTCGGCGAGTTCGAATTCTGGTTCGCCGGCATCAAGGTGGCCGCGATCGTGGTGTTCATCGGGCTGGGCGCGCTGTTCGTGTTGGGGGTGTGGCCGAACAAATCGCTCGATTTCTCGAACCTGTGGAGCCATGACGGGTTCCTGCCATTCGGCGCCATGGCCATTACCGTCGGTGTGGTCACGGTGATCTTCTCCATGGTCGGCGCCGAAATCGCGACGATCGCCGCCGCGGAGTCGGCGGATCCGGAGCGGGCGGTGACCAAGGCCGCGAACTCGGTGATCGTGCGGATCGCCGTATTCTTCGTCGGCTCGACGTTCCTGCTGGCGACGATCCTGCCGTGGAACGACGAGGATGCGGCCGCGTCCCCCTTCGTCGCCGCGTTCACCGAAATGGGTATTCCGTACGCCGACCACATCATGAACGCCGTGGTGTTGACGGCGGTGCTGAGCTGTCTCAACTCGGGGATGTACACCGCCTCCCGCATGTTGTTCGTGCTCGCTGCGCGCCGGGAGGCACCCGCACAGCTGGTCAGGGTGACGCGTCGAGGGGTGCCTGCCATTGCGATCCTCGCGTCCTCGGTGGTCGGTTTTCTGTGTGTCATCGCCGCGGCCGTCTCACCGGACACCGTCTTCGTTTTCCTACTGAACTCCAGCGGTGCGGTCATCCTGTTCGTGTACCTGCTCATCGCCGTCTCCCAGATCGTGCTGCGGTACCGCACCCCGGACTCGGAGCTTCGGGTCAAGATGTGGCTGTTCCCGGTGTTGTCGATCATCACCGCGGCCGCGATCGTGGGGATCCTGGTGCAGATGTATCTGCAGGACGACGTGCGGTCGCAACTGATGCTGAGCCTGTTGTCGTGGGCCGTCGTCATCGTGCTCTTCCTCGCCAACAAGTGGTTCGTGGGCCGGCGACCCGTCGTGGAAGGGGTCGCGGCGACGACACGACCGCACCGCGTGCTGGTGCTCGCGAACCAGACCGTGCAGTCCAAGGAAATGCTCGACGAGCTTCGTCGCATCGACGCGGATCGGGATGCCACCTACTTCGTGGTCGTGCCGGCCAGTCCGATCGAGACCGGAACTGCCGCCACCCACGGTCCACTCGACGTCGCGGAAGCGACCCGAGAGGTCGCACAACAGCGGTTGGACGACACACTGGCGACACTTCGCGCGGAGAACCTCGAAGCCGACGGCGAGTTGGGCGACTACCGGCCGCTGCGGGCGCTGGCCGCCGCCGTCGACTCGTTCCGTCCGGATCAGATCGTCATCTCGACACTGCCACCCGAAGAGTCGGTGTGGCACCGCTTCGACGTCGTGGACCGCGCACGCGCCGAGCACAGCGTGCCAGTGACGCACGTCGTCGTCACCCCGGTCGCCGCAGGGAGAGCCCCCCGATGACGATCATCGCCGGCTTCAGCTCGAGCCGTCAGGGCACCGCACCCCTCAACCTGGCGGTACAGATATCACGCTGGACCGGCGACAAGGTTGTGGCCGCGGCGATCGTGGAACGGCCGTGGCCGGCGAAGGACGACCCCATCGAACGCGAATACCTGGGCTACGTCACCGAGCAGGCTTCGCAGGCACTGGACAGGGTGGTCGGCCAGCTGCCCGGGGGCCTGGACATTCCCCGCCTCGTCCACCAATCCGATTCCATTCCAACAGGGTTGATCGAACTCGTCACCGCCCACGACGCGCGTCTCGTCGTTGTCGGGTCGTCGTCGTCCGGGTTGCTGGGCAGGGTGACGCTGGGCAGCGTCACCGAACGGCTGGTCCACACCGCGGCAGTGCCCGTCGCGATCGCTCCGCGCGGCTACCCGCCGGTGCCGGAGTCCATCCGGCGGATCACGGTCGCGTACGGAGGCGAGGCCGACGTCAACGGCCTCGTTGCTGCCACCGCCGAACTGGCCAGGCAGTGGCCGGTGCAGCTGCGGATCGTGTCGTTCACGGTGCGGCCGATGACGATGTTCGGCGGCGCGATCGAGCGATCGACGGAGGACCTCGTCGTACAACAGTGGGCACGCCGGACGCGCGACGATATCGTCAAGCAACTCAATGCAGTTCGCGCCCGAATCCCGGTTTCCGACGTGGATGTCGTGGTCGGCAGCGGCCACGACTGGCGCGAAGCGGTGGAGGCCGTCTCCTGGGAAGCCGGCGACATGCTGGCGCTGGGTTCGGGCGCGGCCGGACCCGCGGCCCACGTATTCCTCGGCTCGGCCGCCTCGAAGATTCTGCGTCACGCTCCGGTGCCCGTGCTGATCGTTCCCAGAAACAAGGTGACGGCCTAGGCGTCGTTTGCGCCCATCCGGGAGAAAACATGCCGTGAAACGACTAGCCCGCTCGTTCATGGGTACTACTTCCGTACCGAACCGTGTAGCAGGGGAGGGACCATGACAGCCGAGAACGAGGGTCACCGCACCGACGTCGACAAGGCGCTGCTCGGGCACGCCACCTATCGCAGTCTCGGTGAACAGCAGCTCTCACCCGCGGAGGAGCGGTTCGAGAAGGGGCGCCGTACCATCGGGCTGTTTCTGGCGCCGCTGATCACGATCGTCTTCCTCGCCCTGCCGATCGACATACCGCCCAACCAGCAGACATTGGCCGGCGTGCTGCTCGGCGTCATCGTGCTGTGGGTGACCGAGGCGGTGCCGATCCCGATCGGCGGGCTGCTCGGGGTGGCGATCGTGGTGTTTCTGGGCGTGGCGCCGGCCGACGAAGTTCTCGCCGCGTTCGGGTCGTCGACGATCTTCACGTTCATCGGAGCGTTCATCCTCGCCCAGGCGATGCTCAAACACGGCGTCGCACGGCGCTTCGCGTTTCGGATCCTGACCCTGCCGCGTGTCGGCCAGTCCACCACCGGCGTGATCGTCGCGTTCGGCGCGATCACGTGCGGGCTCTCGGCGTTCGTATCCAACACCGCGACCGTGGCCATGCTGCTGCCCACCGCCCTGGGCATCCTCGGCGTCATCGCGAAACTCATGCAGCGCCGCGGCGTCGTCGCCGAGGACTTCGACCCGTTGCGTCTCCGGGTGGGTGCCGCGATCATGCTGATGCTCGCGTACAGCGCAAGCGTGGGCGGCCTGCTGACACCGGTCGGGAGCCCACCCAACCTCATCGGACGCGGGCTCATCGAGGAGGCCACGGGGGAGCGGATCAGCTTCGGGCAATGGATGGCGATGGCCATCCCGATCTGCCTGCTGATGTTCATCGCGCTCGCCATCATCCTGCTGCGCATCAACAAACCGGAGATCCGGCGCATCGAAGGCGTCGCCGACTACCTGGCGGAGCAGCGGGCAGAGATGGGTCCCCTGTCGCGTGCGGAGAAGAACACGCTCATCGCGTTCGGAGTCACGGTGACGCTGTGGATCCTGCCCGGTGTCGTCGCGGTGATCGCCGGCAACGACTCGGATCTCTACGGCACGATCAGCGACCGACTCGACGAGGGCATGGTCGCGGTCTTCGGGGCGGCGTTGCTCTACCTTCTGCCGACCGATTGGGAGAATCGGGAGTTCACGCTGACCTGGCGGGACGCAGCAGAGATCGACTGGGGCACGATCGTGCTGTTCGGCAGCGGCATCATCTTCGGCGCACTGCTCGCCGACACCGGACTGGCCGAGACGATCGGCACCTCCGTCGCGGACTCACTGGGCCTGACGAGCGTCGTCGCCATCACCGCGTTCGCGGTGCTGCTGGCCATCGCAGTATCGGAGACGACGAGCAACACGGCGTCGGCGGCGGTCGTGGTGCCGATCGTGATCCCGGTGGCGTTGGCGGCCGGGGTCAACCCCTTCGTGCCTGCGCTCGCGGCCACGTTCGCCGCCTCGTTCGGCTTCATGCTGCCGGTCTCGACGCCGCAGAACGCCGTGGTCTACGGCTCCGGAGCCGTCCGGATCACCACGATGATCCGAAGCGGAATAACCTTCGACATCGTCGGCGCGATCCTGATCATCGTCTTCCTGCCCTTGATGATCGCCGTGGTCGGCCTCGGCGGTGGGTGAACAGGCGGGGTAGTCGGGGGCAGTCGTCGAGGCCGACTTGGCGGATCAAGTCGCGGATGTCACCTCGTGACCGCGACGACCGGTCTCTTCGATGCCGCTCCCGAGGGCCAAGAGTCGCTCCACGCGACTCGGGTGCCCGATGAGCTGGATGCCGAGCGGCATGCCCTGCCCGTCGAGGCGACCGGGGACCGTCAGGGCAGGAAGCCCCAGCAGTTGCCAGGGTCGGCTCAGAATGGGAGACCCGGTAGCGGACAGTCCTTCGGGTGCCGCGCCGGGTGCGGCGGGGCCGATGATGGCGTCGACGTCCGTGAGCAAGGTCAGTATCGCCGATCGTGCCCGTCCAGCCACGGCGAGAGCATCCTGGTAGTCGCGGTCGGTGATACTCCGGCCCTGCGTGAGGAGATCGTTGAGCGGTGCGCTCAGTTGTGTCGGATGCCGTCCTTCGGACGCCAGTGCGCGGCTTGCCTCGTACGCCATGACCGTGCCGTGTGCTTCGACGAGGCGAGGTGTCAGTGCAGGCCAGTCGAAGTCGACGAGTTCGGCGCCTTCGGCGACGGCCGCCTCGACGGTGTGTCTCACCGCCGTCTGCATGTCGTCGGAGATGTCGACGAGTTCGATGCCGGACCACGCCGCGAGTCGGGGACGCTCCAGATTCCGTACCGGATCGGCGAGCCGGTCGGAGCCCGTCAATGCCAGGTAGGCGAGTCGGACGTCCGTGACACTGCGGGTGAGAATCCCGGCCGCGTCGAGGGTGTGGGACAGGCCGGCGAATCCGGTGGTGTCGAGCGGTCCGCCGACCGGAGCGACCAGTCCCGCGACGCCGCAATAGGAGGCGGGCCGGGTCAGCGAACCGGCGGTCTGGCTGCCGAGGGCCAGGGGGACCACGCCGGCTGCGACCGCGGCCGCGGATCCACTCGACGAGCCGCCCGGGGTGTGCGAGAGCCGGTTCGGGTTCCGCGTGGGTCCGGGGGCGAAGTAGGCGAATTCGGTGGTGACCGTCTTGCCCAGCGGGATCGCTCCGAGTTCCCGGAGTCGGGCGACGAGGGGCGCGTCGTCGTCGGCCACCCGGCCTCGCCGCAACGGTGATCCGCATTCGGTGGGGAGGCCGCGCACGTCGATGATGTCCTTGACTCCGAAAGGAATTCCATGGAGAGGACTTTTTCGAACCGTACTGTCGAGGCGCCGGGCGGCCTCCAGCGCCCGTGCTCGGTCGACGCGGACCCAGGCCCGGATATCGGGTTCCGTGCGGTCGACCCGCTCGAGTGCATCGGCCACCACCTCGCTCGGGCGCAATTCGTCAGAAGTCACGCTCGTAGTGAGAGCGGACAGGCTGGTGTCCATCGGGGCTCTCCTCGGAATCCGTCGGTGGGCGGTCGTCATAGTTCCAGTACCAACCGTGCGGTCTTCGCCCGCGACACGCAGGTGGCGATCTGGTCGCCGGACTCTTTCTCTTTGCGAGTCAGGCAGTTGTCGCGGTGGTCCGGCACACCGTCGAGCACGGTCAGCACGCAGGTACCGCAGATGCCCTCCCGGCACGACGTGTCGACGTCGATGCCCGCGTCTCCGAGGACCTCGACGATGCTTCGCCCGGACGGGATGGCGAACACCTCACCGGTGTCGAGTTCGACTTCGAACTCGCCGCCTTCGTGCGTGGTCGGCTCGAGAGGCTGGAAGTGCTCGATGTGGACCTGATCGTCCGGCAGCGATCGGGTGGCCACCTCGACGACACGCTGCATGAACTCCTTTGGACCGCAGGAGTAGACGTGTGCTCCGGGTTCGGCACCGGCGAGAATCGACTCGAGGACGTCGGGCTGCTCGCTTCGGTCGATTCCGAAATGGAACTCGACCGAGGAGGCGAACCCCTCATCCTCGAGTACCCGAACGAACGCCGCTTGCTCCCGCCGGGATGCGAAGTAATGCAACCGGTACGGCACGCCGTCGGTAGACAGCTGGTAGGCCATGCTCAGGAGAGGGGTGATACCGATGCCGGCCGCCACCAGGACGTGGGTGTCGGCTTCCGGGGCGAGGGCGAACAGGTTCCGCGGTTCGCTGATCGTGAGTTCGTCGCCCACTGCAACCTGGTCGTGCAGTGCCGCGGACCCGCCGCGGGAGCAGTCCTCCCGCTTGACCGCGATCTGATAGCTGTCGGTGCGATGGGGTGGGCCGCACAGTGAGTACTGGCGCGTGATTCCGCCCGGGCCCGTGACGTCCACGTGGGCTCCCGCCGCGTATGACGCGAAGGGAGCGCCGTTGCTGCGACGCAATGAAAAACGCTTGACCGAAGCGGTTTCGGTCGTGATGTCGGTAACCGTCACTGTGATCATCGTCGCTCTCCTACAGCAGGAATCCGGACGCGTTCACGGCGCCCGTAGAGTTGATCAGCCGGACGACCTTCTCCTCGATGAGTGGCTCGACCCCGTCGACCCGGATGCGGTGGGTCACGTCCGCGCCGAGCACGAATGTCTCCTCCCGCCGGTAGCCCACCAGCACCTGTGCCGAACTCAATTCGACGGTCTCGTCGTCGCGGTGCTGGACCACGAACCGGGAGAGTGTCCGCACCGTTCGCGCGGCGGCGGTCGCCGAGATCGAATAACCGGACGTCAGCCGCTCGATCCGCATCCTCCGCATGCGGTCGTCGTCGTAGACCATGTTCAGCGCGGACGCGAAGTCCTCGGTGTCCGGATCGATGGGGATCACATACCGGCTGCCGGGCGCCCACAACCGGTCCCACTCCCGGTACTCCTTGCGGTCCAGCAGGTGCGCTTCGCGCCAGATCAGTTCGATCGCCGGAGCGATCCGCGGATCGGAGAGTTGCACGGCCTCATAGGTTTCAACGGACATCGGTCATCATCGCCTTCCACATCGTGTACGCCTCGCGCATGCCGGTCTCGTCGGTGGCGTGTGAGACGCGACCCTTCAATTCGTCCTGCTCCCGCCCCAGCCCGCGGTTCACCATGATCGGCAGTCCCGGTCCGGCGGCGGCGCCGCGCTGGACTCGGTCCCAGGCCTCGGAGTCGTCAGTGGTGCCGAACCCGAACGGGCCCTGGAAGTGCTCGTGGATTCGCAGCCGCTCACGGTTGACGACCTCCGGTGCACCGTCCAAACCGAGCGCCAGGTGTCGAATTTCGGTCTCGGTCACCGAGACCGGTTGCAGCACACGGAAGAACGACATCGACATCGCCACGTTCGGAAACAGGTTCAGATTGAACCCGGCGCCGTGCATCGAGCGCACGATTCGCCGCACCTTCGCCGGTTCGAACTCCTTCGACAGTTCCTCGACGATGTGGCCGAAGCGTTCCTGCAGTTGTTCGGTGCCGTCGTCCTCGTCGAGGTCGACATGCTCGGGCACCATGATCATGACGCTGTGTCCGTTGCCGAGCGAATGTGTGAGCGCCTTGTCGTCGGTCATGAAAGACAGCATGTCGGCGGTTTCCTCGTCCACCGAGGACATCCAGGACCGGTGCACGATCGGGAAGTGATACCCGTCGGTGGTGTTCTCGAGCTGGATCTTCCAGTTGCCGTTGAACCGGAACTTGTGCTCGCCCTGCACCTTGATCGGATACCCGGCCCCCTGCTTCGTGAACAGGTCGATCCACTGCTTGGCCGGTCCCAGAAACTCTGCCAGGGGTTCCACGTCGTGGTTGAAGCTCGCGAAAATCATGCCCGCATAGCTGTCCACCTGTAGTCGGTGCAGTGGAAAGTCCTTCTTCTCCAGAACTTCCTCGTAGCCGTCCGGGTACGGGATGCCGCGCAGCTTCCCGTCCAGTGCGTACGACCACGCGTGGTACGGGCACGTGAATCCGTTGGCGTTGCCCCGAGGGACCTCGCACAGACTCGCGCCGCGGTGTCGGCAACGGTTCAGCAGCACGTTGATTCCGCCGCGGCGGTCGCGCGTGACGATTACCGGCTGCCTGCCGACCATCGCGGTCTTGAAGTCACCGGCATCGGGGATCTCGCTCTCGTGGGCCACCCACACCCAGGTTCGGTTGAAGATGCGATCCATCTCGAGTTCGAACAGTTCGGGGTCGGTGTAGAGGGAGACATCCACGCGGTCGCTGTGCACGAGCCCGGCGATGTCGGTGCCACTGGGGTCAATCGAGGTTGGTGTGTTCATGTCGTAACTTCCTCTGAGTTGTCAGGTTCGGGGCGTTCGTCCCATTCGGCTCGGGCGCTCCAGTAGTCACTGCCGTCGGCCCGGATGCCGTGCTGCCACTCGGTGATTCGGCGCAACGTGGGTTCGACGGACGCGCACGCGGCGTCCGCGCCGTCGGGGCCTTCCTCGGGAGTTCCCCAATGGACCCAGTTCAGTTCTCGGCCTTCGCGGTCGTGCAGAAACAGGTCCACGTGGTACCAGCCGTAGTAGCGGATGTCCCGGTAGCAGGTGAGGAGCATCGTTCGGCCGTCCTGCGCGGTCATCGCGTGGTCGCCTCCTGGACGTGGGCGGCCGTCGCCGGTGCCAGGTCGGTGTCGAAGACACGTTCGGTGCGGAACCGGGAGATCCGGGCTCTGCTGCCGTCGATCCGGAAGGTCACGTTGAGCCTGGCCACGACGAGTTCGGTTGCACCGGAATGGAACCGGGACAACTGCTGCATCAGCCACCTGCCGTCGACCTCGTCGCCGTCGAGGGTCGTCGTGCCCTGGTGAAGCAGGTGGACGTTGGACAGGAAGTTCCCGTGCGGGGGTAAGTGGGCAGAGAGCATCGTCGCGATCGCCTCGGCGCCCGTCGTCTGTCCGAACTTTTCGGTGTAGAGAGGACCGACGCCCTCCCACACGGCGTCCGGCGTGAACAGGTCGTCGAGCCGACCGGTCACGGCCGGTGGTCGGGGGACGTCGCAGAGTTCCAGGTAGCGGGTCAGCACTTCGTGTGCCAGGCGCTCTGGTGACGGTGAGACGGCACTGGTGATGGGCATGCTTCTTCGGCCTCCTTTCGAGGATGGTGTGCCGGTGCGGGCGAGTGGTGTGGTGATTCCTGGTGAGAATGGTCCGAGGGCAGATCAGCCCGTCCGGACCTCGGTGTCGGCCTCTGCTGTGTCTGCACGGTCGTGCTCGTCGATGTCTTTCGCGTTGGTCTCGGGCGCGGCCGCGACGGACACGACGGTGATGACACCCATGCCGATCAGGAACAGGGCGATCGGCCACGATGCTCCTGCCCACGCGAACAGGGCAGTTGCGATGATGGGGGAGAACCCGCCGGCGACAACCGACGCGAGCTCATGTCCCAGGGCGACTCCGCTGTAGCGCACGCGGCTGTCGAACAGCTCGGTGAAGAATGCCGGTTGGGTGCCGATCATCGCCCCGTGGCAGATCACGACCGCCACGAGCACAGCCAGGAATACCAGTACCGGATTGCCCGAATCGAACAGCGCGAAGAACGGGTAGGCCCAGGCGATCATCGCGATCGCGCCACCCAGATACACCGGACGGCGTCCGACACGGTCGGACAGCGCTCCCCACGCAGGCATCGCGAACGACTCGATCAACATCCCCACTACGACTGCGGCCAGGACGAGCCCGCTGTCCAGCCCGATCTTGGCCGCGTAGGCAAGACTGAATGTGAGGAATACATACATCGCGCCGTTCTCTGCGATGCGCGCACCGAACGTGATCAGAACCGACTTCCGGTGGCTGCGGAGCACCTCGAGAATCGGCGGCCTCGCGGGCTTGGTGGCCGCAGCGCTCTGCCGGGCCACCGGTGTCTCCATGACCCGGAGCCGGATCAGCAGACCCACGGCGGTGAGCACGATGCCGGCCAGGAAGGGGATCCGCCATCCCCACGCGAGGAAGGCTTCCGTGGTGGTCGTCGTCTGGACCAATGCGTACACCGACGCGGAGAGCACGAACCCCAGCCCGACGCCCGTCTGGCTCCACGCCGAGTAGAAACCGCGGCGGTGGCTCGGAGCCTGCTCGCTGACGATGAGTACGCCGCCGCCCCACTCTCCGCCCACGGCGATGCCCTGCACGATGCGCAGCACTATCAGCAGTACCGCCGCCCACACTCCGATGGAATGGTAGGTCGGCAGGACGCCGATCAGGAATGTCGCCACTCCCATGATCATCAGAGTGACCACCAGCATCGATTTTCGGCCGACCCGGTCGCCGAAATGACCGAAGATCACGCCACCCAACGGTCTGGCGAGAAACCCTGCCGCGTTCGTTCCGAAGGCGGCGATCGTGCCGACCAAGGGATCGAAAGTGGGGAAGAACAGTGTGTTGAAGACGAGCGCCGCAGCGGTGCCGTAGAGGAAGAAGTCGTACCACTCCAATGCGCTGCCGACCAGGCTCGCGATCGCCGCCGTGCGTACCTGACGCGGCGTACGCTGCGTTCCTGTCATAGGGGTCCTCCATGGGCCGTTGTCGAGATCGGTGGCTGTGGTTCAGCTGCACGGAGTGTTCACGACGGATTCACTCGAGAGAATGCGATCGGTCCGGTGCTCGGACCGAAAAGTCAGCGACGGTCAGTTGTTTACATGTTCGAAATCCCGGGTGAGAGCGGCAGCTGCCGCTGTGACCACGGGAGCGAGACGCGAGACTTGTATGCGGTCGATCGGACCGACCACGGTCAACGTCGCCACGGCGACACCGTGCGAGAGGACCGGTGCCGCGACGGCCCCGTAGCCGACGACGAGTTCCTGCCGATCCACGGCAAAGCCTTGCCGCCGCACCTGGTCCAGCTCGGCGGTCAGCCGTGCCGGATCCGCGATGGTCCACCGGGTACGGCGCGGCAGTGTCGACGCCATGACACGCTCGCGGATCGCCGCGTCACCGAAGGCGAGCAGCGCCTTACCGGATGCCCCGCAGTGGAATGGAACCCGGCCCTCGACCTGGGTGAAGGTGACACCGCCCCCACGCTGACTGAAGTACTTCTCGGCGAAGAGGACCGCCTGATCGCCGGGAAAGGCGAGCACCACCGTCTCCCGGGTGGTGAGCGCCAGGTCCTCGAGGTAGCGCGCCGCGATCAGTCGCAGGTCTCTGGTCCGCGGTACGCGCTGGCCGAGCTCGAAGAGCAACGATCCCAGCTCGTAACGGCGGCCGTGCCGGTTCAGCAGACCGACCTCGACCATTTCCGTGGCTACCCGATGGACTGTCGTCTTGGCGAGCTGGGTCCGTCGCGCCAGTTCCGACAGTCCGAGCACCGGCGCGCCGGTGTCGAAGGCGTCCAGGATTCTCCGCACCTTCCGCAGTAATGATTCGCCTTCCGGCTCGGTCGTTGCCACAGCTACCCTTCTCGCTCGGGCGCGGTACCCCAGCGGGCGTGGAGTTCGGCCATGTACGCACCGAACTCCTCGACCATGGACACCCGGCCTGGATGCAGCAGCCACTGCTGTTGCAGCCCGTCCACCAGTGCGATCGTGCGGTGAGCCAGGACGAGGCCTGGGGCGTCGGCTCGAATGTCACCGCGGGCCTGGCCGACACGGACGGCATCCGTCAGCCACGCCTCCATTCCGGCGTAGTGATCCTTGATCCACGTGTGAGCGGGATGCCCCACCTCTACCGCCTCCGCGGACAGTCGGACGAAGAGGCCGACCAGCTGCGGTCGCGTCGAGTTGCGCGCCACCAACGCCTCGAGCGCGTCGAACGCGTCCCAGCCCAGCGGCGCCTCGCCGTCCTCGTTGGTGAGGAACACGCCGTCCTCGGCGTCGCGCTCCTCGAGGACGGCCGAGAGCAGCGCCACCTTGCTCGGAAAGTGATGCAGCAGACCGGATTGAGACAGCCCGCTCTCCGCCGCCACCTTCGCGATCGACGTGCCCTTGAAGCCCGAGGTGGCAAAGAGTTCCAGTGCCGTGCGCACTGCCTTGGCCCGCGACACCTCGCCGGACAACTCACGCTGCGACTTCGCGCGCGCTGTGTGATAACTGGGTGGAAAGGACATGTACGCTCCCTATCGTTGTCCGGCTACGGGCAGGGTGACCCGGATGTCGCCGAGGCCACGAGCGATCAGCACTTCGCCGGTGAGCGGTAACGGCTGCCACCCACCTCGGTGCCACCGACGCAGTACCCGCCCATCGATGGGTACTTCGACCGAGACGGCCTGTCCTGGCTCGACGTCGACGCCGGCCCATCCGATGAGCCGCACGGGATCACCGTCCGGTCGCCAGTACGCCTGGACGACCTCATGTCCGGCTCGGGAGCCGGCATTGGTCACCTCCACCGTCACCGCGCGAATCGCATCGTCGACGGTCAAATTCGCTTCGCCGTAAGCCCATTCCGTGTAGCCCAGTCCGTGTCCGAACCAGAACAAGGGCTCGGCCTGCCAGCCGCGGTACCCCACGGCGCTGCCCTCGCTGTACGGCAGTTCGCCGTGCACCGGTACCGGCGACCAGGCCGGGCCGTCCCCGTCCCGTGCCGGGAAGGTGGTGACGAGTCGACCGGCGGGTTCCACCTCGCCGGTCAGGACCGCTGCCACCGCAGCCCCCGCCTCCTGGCCGGGCAGCCCGGCCCACAGCACTGCGTCCACCCGATCCAGCCACGGCATCAGCACCGGTGTCGCCGCGTTGACCACGACAACGGTGTGTTGCGCCACGGCCGCGACCGCGGCGACCAGGGCGTCCTGCTCTCCGGGAAGGGCGAGGGTGATCTTGTCGACCTCCTCGGTCTCCTGCTCCGGGGTGAGTCCGACAACCACCACCGCGACATCGGCGTTGCGCGCTGCCCGCGTGGCGGCGCTGATCGCAACCGCGGGAGGTTTCGTCGCCACGCGAGCAGCCAGTCCGAGGACCGGTCCGCCCGGTGCGGCCGTCGCGACCGCGGTGATCGTCGCGCCAGGTTCCAGATCGAGGACCACGGTGCGGTACGGCAGTCGCAACACTTCACCTGCGTCGTCGACGCGGTCCAGGTGAACCCGTTCGAAGTGGCCCGGCGCCGCGAATGCCCAGTCCCCACGGCCGCGCACGCCGACTTGCATACGCGTCGCCTGCTCCACGACGACCTCGGCGGTGAGTTCGATTGTGGCGGCCGACTTCAACCACGGGCTCTCCCGCAGGGAGACCTCGCTCCAGTCGACGTACCGCGACTCGATCACCTCGCCCCGGGCGTCGCGAGTGGTGACGCGCATACCGAACTCGCCCGTCTCCGGGTCGCGCAGGGAGTGCTGGGCGGCGGCCAGCGGATCCGTGCTGATCTCGACTCCGTCGACGACGGATACCCGGGCCGCGCCGAGAGCCTCCACGATGCCGTCCGCGATGCTGATCGCATGGGGTGGCCGCACCTGCGACGAACCGGCGCCCTGCACAACGGTTTCCGTCGCGTGCCGTCCGATGAGTGCGACGGTGCCCTCGGTCGTCAGCGGGAGGGTCGACTGTCGGTTGACGAGCACGGTCATACCACGGGCGGCCAGATTCCGGAGAGCCTCGCGCCGGCTTGGACTGTCAGGTGCGGGCACAGTGGACAGCCACTCCCGCTCCGAGCCGAGCGCGCCGACCCGCCCTGCCAATCTCAGTAGCCGGCGCACGTGCTCGTCGACCGTCGTCTCCGCCACTTCGCCGGCTCGGACTGCGGCGACGAGGGCGTCACCCCACGGACCCGCGGGGCCTGGCATCGAGAGGTCCAGTCCGGCGTTGGCGCTGTCGGCGGTCGAGCCGGTGGCGTACCAGTCGGACATGACCAGCCCGTCGTATCCCCACTCGCCCTTCAGAACTCCCTCGATGAGCGCGGTGTTCGCGGTGGCGGGAACGCCGTTGATGTCGTTGTAGGCGGCCATGATCGCCCAGGGGTTCGCGTCGGCGACCGCCATCTCGAACGGCAGGAGATACACCTCGCGCAAGGTCCGCTCGTCCACGACGGAGTTCACGGTCTTGCGGTCGGTCTCCGACTCGTTGGCAACGAAATGTTTCAGAGTTGCCCCGATGCCGTTGTCCTGCAGTCCTTTGATGTATGCCGAGGCGAGCGCCCCGGTCAGCAACGGGTCCTCGCTGAACGACTCGAACAGTCGTCCGGCCAGGGGGGTGCGATGCAGATTGACCGTCGGGCCGAGCACGACATGGACGTGCTGCGCGCCCGCCTCCTCGGCGAGCAGCGCCCCGACGTCCTCCGCGACCGCTGTGTCCCATTGCTGGGCAAGCAAGGTGGCGTTGGGTAGCAGGCAGGCGATGCGCCCGCCGGTGAAGCGCTCGCCGCGTACGCCGGTCGGCCCGTCGGAGAGTACGACCTCGGCGAGTTCTACCGTCGGGTCCGGGTACAGGGTGAAGTTCGTTGCGCCCGTCAGCAACCGGACCTTGGACCCGAGATCCAGAGTCGCGATCGCCTTGTCGATTCGCGTCTCCAGATCGTGGCGGGTGCTCGTGGAAGCGTCGTCGGCAAGCGGATTCCGAGTGTTCACCATCGCCTAGCGCACCTTTCTGATCGGGAGAATGAGGAGCGCACCCACCGCGCAGGCGGCGGCGGCAGTGCTCAACAACAGGTCGTAGTTGTGCCCGCCGATCCCGATCAGCAAGGCGCCGATTCCGGGAGCGAGGGTCTGCGGCAGGACGTTGGCCATGTTGAGCACACCCAGGTTCTTCGCCGAGTCGTCGAGTCCGGGCAGGACGTCGATGACCAGCGCGAGGTCGACACCCATGTAGATGCCGAAACCGAGCCCGAGCACCACTTCGGCAACGTAGAAACCAGCAGCGGTGTGGGCTTGGGTGAGCATCACCAACCCGATGCCGAAGATCAGGCACGCGGTGATGACGAACGGCTTGCGTCTGCCCACCCTGTCCGAGAGCCAGCCGGCGACCTGCCCCGCCGCCGCGAGCGTGATGGTGTAGAGCAGCACACCGGTGGCCATCACCGCGGTCGCTCGGGCGATCGACAGCCCCAGCTCGTGCTGCATATACAGCAGGCGGTACGTCATGAACAGGTACAACGCCATCGTGATCATGAAGCGTGACGACCAGGCGTAGGCGAAGTCGGGGTAGCGACGCGGCGAGAGCCAGAACGTCTTCAGTACCGCACGGAAACCTTCGCTCGGTGGGCGCTCGAGAAGCGGCTTGTCGGGCAGCAGGAGGAGGAACGGCAGGAGGAACACGACGCCGATCACGGCCGGTATCAGGAACATCAGCAGCATGTTCGCCACCAGGAACTGGGCCGCGTAGGCGGCACCGAGCTTGCTGCTCTGCTGCATGACACCGATGAGACCGCTCACCCTGCCGCGCTGTTGCGGTGGTATCTGGTCGGCGATGGATGCCATCAGCGCGGCCTGCGCCGCGTTGGCGAACGCCTGCGCCGCGAACCAGGCAATCGCGATTCCGATGATGCTGGGCACGAGAGCAAGGATGAGTTCGCTCACGGCGAGGCCGACGATCCCTATGAGAAGCCAGGGCCGGCGGCGGCCGAACCGCCCGGTCGTCCGGTCGCTGATCCGGCCGAAGATGGGATTCGCCAGAAACGCGGCGAGGGCGCCGATGCTGCTGACCGCACCGAACACGGCGATCACGTTGTCCGTGCCGACGAGCGATTGCACCTTGATCGTCAGGCTCGCGGTCACTGGGGTGAGCAGTGCGATGGACAGACCGAACTGGGCCAGCGCCATGGACCCGACGAGTTTCGGCGTGGCTTTCTCGGTCGGTGGGGAGATGACGGCGGCGACGGGTACTGCTTCGCCTGTCGTGGTCATGGGTCCTCCTTCAGCACCCACGCAGCGGCGTGGGCGGAGAGATGAGTGTGACAGACCGAGTACTCGGTCTGCATGTTGGAGCGAGACTGCTGTGGCCCTTGGTGGGGGGTGTGAAGACTGTGGCGAGGGCGTGAACGGAAATCAAACGCAATGGTCCGCTGTGCGGGCCGGGGCTCCGGATGCAATCAATCTTTAACAGATCGGACACCAAGGGCGGCCCACACAAGGGGCGTACACCGGAAGATGCACTCTGTCGTTACAGCCCCGGCAGTTCGTTCCGGGTGACGTTTTGGCTCCCCTAGGGTGCCTGGTGTGCGTGGCGGCACGACCACATTCTTGAAACCGATCACGACGATCCCGGTCTCGAACGACCGGCATCACGGGGTACATATCCCAGTCGGGTTTTCGGAATGGAGGAATGGATGTCGCCGAATTGTCATGTCGTTTCTGCGGGTGTGGGAACGGTGGAAGGCCGTCTCGACCGGTCCCGGCTGGAGGAGGACGGCTACGTCGTCGTCCACGACGTACCCGACCGCACCGCTGCAGCGGAAGTGGTTGGCTCGCTGGGTGATCTGGTCCCGCAATACAACGGTCTGCTCACCCACGAGGTGACGCACCGTCCCGGCAACGATCATCGGGCGTACTCGCAGAGCGCGAACACGATTCTGGCGCACACCGAGGCCCCGGGCTGGGATCCCAGCCC
>NZ_LTCZ01000169.1:0-22560 GCF_001583455.1 Rhodococcus sp. LB1
GAACGCGACCACACCTTCCAGACCGGCCACGAAATCAGCTGGTACACCTGTGCTGTCGGTGATCTCTGCGGTAGTCATTTCCTATTGTTCCTCAAAATTTGTGACGTCGGTGGGTCGTCGGGTGGACGGTCAGGAGCCGGGTCGAGAAGCGGAGCGTCGCTCTGTTCGCCCCAGTGGAGAGAAGGGGCGACTGTTCCGCCGCCGCTCTGTGGCTTCAGCTCAAGCACAAGGTGCCGTCGGACACGTCCGCGATAGCTACTTCCGGGGTTTTGAACACTCTCGATCCCATGTGCATCCTTTCTTGGCCGAAGTGCCCAGCGTTACCGTCTTTTCGCGAAGGCTCGTCCACCCAATGAACGGCGCAGTCGGATTGGTTTCGCTTCACTAAAAGGGGTTTGCCATTGCATTTCAAGTGTGCGGGATACAGTGCTCGCGGTTTGAACGCCAAGCTTGGGAGTGTTCACTGAGTGGACATCGGACTGCTGCACCAATAGGTGACACGTTAGGTCACGCAGCCTGAGTGGTTGCCGTGGTCATGATGATCTCGAATTCGATGGAGGGCAATCGGCAAGAGCTGTCTACCAGCGGCGCTTTTGGTAGGTGTGTTCGATCCAGGTGGCGATCGCGATACGCAGCTCTTCATGGGTGGCCCCCGAACGGCGGTCGAGGATGTTCTTCTGTAGGAGCGCGCAAAACGATTCAATTGCGGCATTGTGGCAGGCCTCTCCGCCTCTGCCCATCGAACCGACCAGGCCGTGGCGGCCGAGAAGGACGGACAAACGGAAGACGCTGCAGGGGTGGAAGCGCTGGAAGGGGCAGGTGCGGCTCGCGCCGCAATCTTTCGCTGTGTCACGCGCTACAACACAGGCAGGAGGCACTCCACGCTCGGCCGGATCTGACCGATCGACTTCGCGCAGCGATCGGCGACGCTGGCCACCGCCGCATAGGAACTGGGTGCCCGCACCTCAGGGGTGCCTCTCTATTGTCAAGCCGCCCTGTCGGATTCTTTCTCGCGTTGTCGGCAGCTGCGCCTTTCGTCGGCGAGCATGATGCGCCACACGTGATCGGACAGGTGGCGCTTGAGGCTGCGGGTCATTGCACGGGGACTCTTGCCCTCGGCGATCTTCTTGTCGTAGTAGCCGCGGCCGGCGCTGGCGGGCATCCGGATCTGGACCATCGCGTCGGTGTCGAGCGCGCCTGTCCCCGTACTGGGACAGGCGGTGGCGGTCGGTGTCGGCGCTGGCGACCTGCACCGGTGCCGATCCGTTGTAGTGCGCGTAGGCCACGGCAGTCGGGAACCGGCTGGCTCGTCCCGTTCGGCCGATCAGGCGGTCACCGGACCGGTGCCGTGCTCGTCGAGGGTCTTGGTTATGTGCTTCTCGATCTCGGCGAGCCGATCATCGAGGCGCCGGATGTCGGCGATCAGGTCGCGGCACAGGCCGACGCGGATGCGATCGACCTCGCTGCGGGCGCGGAAGCCCCGCAACAGTGTGGTGGCCGCGGCCGCGACACGGGGTGAGTTGGCGACGGTAGGCGGTCGAGCTGGTTCAGTACTGGGTGGTGTGACTCAGTGGTTGCGCCGGCGCTCAGAGTTACACCTTGCACGAGTCGTTGCTGCACTTGAACTCCGGGTCCGGGTCGTACTCGTCGTTGCTGGTCCCTCCGTATGAGGAGTCTTGAGCCGGTATTTCGCCGCCGGGACAGTGTGAATCCGTTGCGGCTGAATTGGCAACCGTCACTCAAGTTCGGATTGCCGCCCGTTCGGGTCGGAATTGAACACTGCCGACAATCGGGTGACTTTCTGGGCGCGCTTCAAGAGGGGGAGATCACTACCGTCGCGTATAGTCCCTCCCCGGGAGTCGAAATCTTCCAGGAATTCTGTGGCCCAAGCGGTTTCCGAGGAGCTTGGGCTGACAATTTTATTGATCGTTGGTGCCTGTGCGGTGTCAAGGCAAAGTTTGCCTGTGAGCCCGAGCCCCACTGCGGTCGTAGTTCGCTTGGAAAGTAGACGACGACTGCTGCCGAGTGTCGGGCCATCAATCGGTCCTGGTAGGCGTCCAAGTCGGCTAGCGACGACGAGTCGGGAACGCGGGTAGGCCATTGCGAGATCGTTGTCGCTCGTACCGGTGTCGCGGCGGTAGTCTCCGCTACCGAAGGCGAGCCGGAATGTTCCGCGAGTCGCGGCGATGCGTGGTGATTCTTCGATCCCCAATGCTGATTCGATCAGGCCGATGACGGGTGTTGTACGGCCGAGTCGATCGAAGGTCTCGGTAACCTGCTCGGCAGATTCCGTCTTCGCGAGCATGACACCGGTCAGCCCAGGTAAGCCCTTGAGTTGGTCGACATCGTCGGACCAGAACGAGGTGGAGTGATCGTTGATCCGCACCCACGCCTCTTCGCGTTCGAGCCACCGGACGACTGTCGCGCGAGCTTCCGGTTTGTGTTGGGGAGCAACAGCATCCTCGATATCGAGCACGATCTGGTCGGCTGCGGAATGCTGTGCGTCCTCGAGTCGGTCGCGGCGAGTGGTATTGACAAGTAGCCAGGACCGAGCGAACTCGGAGGAGACTCGGCGGGATGTAGCCGGGGCTGAAAGCGACATGTTGCGTGCCTTTCCATGTAGTCGTGCGCCCGCAGTGTGGTGACGTGGGAGATGGGCGAAGCTCTGGTGGAGAGTCGATGAACAAGACCGACCTTCTCGTCAAGGGGTTCCGGTGCGTTTCTGCTTCTTACCTTGCTGATATCTGCAGGTGCGCATTCAGCCCGGCGGAGATCAGTGTCCGCCTCTCACGGGTAGAGGCCGCGGATGCGGTCCGCGTGGGCCACTCGCTCGACGGCAATCAATGTCGCGGCCGAGCGGAGTGACACCAGCTCTTGCGTCGCCACGTCTGCCACGTGCCGCCATGCTGCGAGGATTCGGTCAGCGAGGCGGGCCTGCAACTCGTCCCGACCCAACCAGTACACCTGGTCGGCCTGCGCCCGCTCGAAATGCGAGGCGATCACTCCGCCGGCGTTGGCCAGGATGTCTGGGACCACCTCGATCCCGCGTTCGGCGAGGATCGCATCGGCGGCGGTGCTGGTCGGGCCGTTCGCGCCCTCGACGATCATCCGAGCCTGGACCCGGCGGGCGTTACCCTCGTGCAGCACGCCCTCGATGGCCGCCGGGACCAGCAATTCGACCTCGAGCTCTAATAACTCGTCGCCGGAGATGGTGTCGGCGTCGGGTAGTCCGGCGACCGATCCGGTGCTGGACAGCTGTACGTCGAGCTGGTCCGGATCAAGTCCGCGGCGGTCGTGCACCGCGCCGAACCGGTCGGAGACCGCGACCACCCGTAGGCCGTGCTCGTGCAGGAGCCGCACCACGCCGCGGCCGACCTTGCCGTAGCCCTGGACCGCGGCCCTCGCCCCGTCCACCGTCACTCCGGCCCGCTCGAGCGCTGCCAGAGCGACGTGCACGACACCGCACGGGGTCGCGTCCGTCCGGCCACGTGAACCGCCGATGGACAGAGGCTTGCCGGTGACGATCCCGGGCGCCGTGTACCCGCGGGTGGCCGAGTAGGTGTCCATCATCCAGGCCATGGTCTGTTCGTCGGTTCCGATGTCCGGGGTGGAAATGTCGCTCTTCGGGCCGAGGATCGGTATTAACTCGCCCGTGTACCGGCGAGTGACCCGTTCGAGCTCACGCTGCGAGTAGCTGTCCGGGTCCAGCGCGACCCCGCCCTTCGCCCCACCGTAGGGGAGGTCAATGAGCGCGCACTGCCAGGTCATCCACATGGCGAGGGCACGTGTTGCGTTGAAATCGACGTCCGGGTGGAACCGGACGCCGCCCATTGCCGGGCCGCGTGAGAAGTTGTGCTGGACGCGGTATCCGGTGAGTACCTCGATTTCACCGGAGTCGCGGCGCAGCGGGACACTGACCCGGGTCTCGCGGCGGGCGTTGGCCAGCGTGACATGCATGCCGGCGTCGTAGCCGAGCCGAGCAACAGCCTCGGATAGCTGAGATTGTGCGGCAGCCAGCGCCCGCGAACCCGTGGACGATGGGGTTATGGCGGCAGGAATCAGGATGTCCCTCACGGGGTGGCTTCTTTCTGGTTCGGCGGTTGGGACGTGCCCAAACGTCCCAACCGCCGAACCTCAGACTATTGGTCGTCAGCAGAGATGTTGTCGAATTGCTCAGGTGTGCAACAGCGTCGGACGGTCACTAGGATATGGCGATGTACGCAAGGAGGGTCAGTAGAGGTAGCCACCGGGGCCCAGTGGGACACCGAGCAGATACCAGACAACGAATAGTCCAGACCAGGAGATGAGGACGGCGATGGATAGGGGTATCGCGAAGGAAATGACCGTTCCGATTCCTGCGTTCTTCTTGTATTGCTGCACGTATCCGAGCGCAAGAATGAAGAAGGCGTTCATCGGGGTGACCGGGCCGGTAGCCGAATCCCCAATCATGAAGGCCGCCAGCGTTGCCTCCGGCCGCATGCCGACGTACATCATCATCGGCACCAGAATCGGGGCGAGGATGGACCACATCGCGGTTCCGCTCGAGATAACCAGATTCAGTACCGCGATCGCGAAGATCACAATGACCAGAACGACCAGATGAGGGGCGTTCAATTTGTGCAAGAGGTCAGCGCCCTCGACCGTGATAACGGAGCCCAACCCGGTCCATTCGAAGTAGCCCAAGAACTGTGAAGCGGCGAAGAACAACACGAGCACCGGCGCAACCGGAATGATGCCGTCCGCCATGATCTTCGGAAGCGCTGACAGCGACGTCACGGTCCCTGTCGCCCGCCCGTACACAAATCCCAATACCGCAAACAGGAGGCCGATGAACACAGTGATGTTCAGCACCACCACCGACTGCACAATACTGCCGTTCTCGCCGAGCAGAGGGGAGCCCGGAACCAGCATAAGCGCTATCACAGCCGCGACATAGACGACGAGCGCGACGCCGGCCCGCTTGAGCCCCCGGCGTTCCAACGAGGTGAGCTGAACATCCAAGTCAGTCACGTCACCCGCGGCCCCACCGTCGGCAGGCGAATCATCATCCGCCGCAGGCCACTGACTGAACTCAGGGCGTTTCGCCAGGACAAACTCGACCACCAGTGTGATGACGATCGACAAGTACACAGACGCGACTGCGGCATAGAAGAACGTCGCAACGGGGGTAACCACATAGTCGGGATCGACCGTCTGCGCGGCCGCAGTTGTCAGTGAGGCCCGAATCGCTGCGGACGGCGTGACAAGTGGACTCGCGTTGAAGCCCGCCGAGACCGACACAAATGCAACGAGGACACCGAGAACAGGGCTCCGTCCCACAGCACGGAAGGCCAATGCTCCGAGCGGAATCATCACCATGTACGCCGAATCACCCAATACGTGCGAGATCATCGAGCCAAAAGCGACCGCGAACGTCACCCAGCGAGCCGGCATGCGGATCACGGTAGCTCGGAGGAGAGCGGTCATGAGTCCACTCGCCTCAGCGATACTCACGCCGAGAATCATTGCGATCACAAGGGAAACAGCCGGAAACTCCGAATAGTTGTCTAGAGCGGACTCCGCGGCATAACCGATCCCCTCAAGGGAAAGTAGGTTCTTGACCTCCACGACTTCACCGGAGTTCGGCAAGGTAACCGATACTCCGGCCAGGGAGAGGACGAAGCTGAGACCGCCCACGATTCCGGCCATAATCCAGAACAACCAGAATGGGTTGGGAAGCTTGTTTCCGGCACGTTCGATCGCGCTGATCGCCCGGAAGAGGATCTTCATCGTCCTACTGCTGCTGTCAACGACAGGGGCGGTGGTGCTTTGCATCTTTCTGGTCCAATCCGGTTTCCGGTAGGGCGATGCGCTGTCAGGCAAACGAAGCAGTGGACTGTGACAGCGATACGATCTTCTTCAGTTCCCCGACTTCAGAGACGCCGGGTATTGTAAGGGTCAGGCGAAAGAACCTGAGCCGCTCTAATATTCGAGCGGCGATACGCAGTAGTCAGCCAGGTGCCGATAGCGCAAAGCGCTTAAACCGCGTGGCTGGCGACGGCGTCATAGCCGTCTTCTTCCGCCCGGGTAATGAGCGAGTCGAACGGGCGAGAAGCGAGGATGGCGAGTCGGTCCCTGTTCCACTCCAAGCCGTCGATGCACTTCTCTGCAAAGACCGGAATCACGGCGGCCAGCTCGGTGAGCGCCGGCGACAAGGAGGCGACGACAGAGGGGCTGTTCGAGTTGAAGTCGGGCTCGCCTCCGGCGACGGCCAAACTTACCGCCGTAGCCGCCGCGCGAATTGAGAAGCTGGCCTGTCCCACCATGCTGGGCACGACCGGATTGACCTTGCCCGGCATGATCGACGACCCAGGCTGAAGTTTCGGCAGAATTACCTCCGACAACCCACCGTTCGGGCCAGAGCTCAAGACACGGAGGTCGTGGCTCAGCTTGTACAAAATGCTGGCGCACCGTGCTGCGGTGTCGGCCAGCGCCGAGTAACCGTCGGCATGCGCGAAGGCGTCGATCGGGTTAGCGCTTGGACGCAGGGGCAGGCCCGTGATGTCTGCCAGTTGCTGTACGACTGCGGCCGCGAATCCGTCTGGCGCCCCGACTCCGGTTCCGAGAACCGTCCCGCCGAGCGGAACGGCGTAGAGTGCCTGCGCTGCGACCTCGAACTGGTCGGCGAATCGCTCCGCGGCGGCCGCCTGCGCCGTGTGGATCTCGGACACCGAAACCATGACGGCGTCCTGCCAGCCGGTGCGCCCCAGCCTCTCCACACCAGAGTGTCGCTCGGCCTGTCGAATGAAGCTACGCGCAAGATTTCGCAGGGCGGATGCCACGTCCAGCGCCTGACGGGCAAGGAGCAGCCTTGCGGCTGTCGGATAGGCGTCGTTGGAGGACTGGGACCGATTCACGTGGTCATTCGGGTGAATCGTCAGCTCGGATCCACTCGGAAGAAGCTGGGTTGCGCGTGAGGCCAGCACTTCGTTGACATTCATGTTCGTGGACGTTCCGCCGCCAACGGCAACGACTCGCAGCGGAAACTGATCCAGCAGTTCACCACGCGCGACTTCGACCGCCGCCTTCTCGATGGCGTTCGCGCGGGTCGTGTCGAGCAGTCCCAGGTCTCGGTTCGTCCGAACCGCAGCCAGTTTGATTTCGGCGAACACACGGACAAACTCGGGCAGTTGGTGCAGGCGGAGCCCAAAATCCGGCGAGTTCTGGAGCGCTAGCGATGTCACCTTGCCCCACAGCTGGCCGTTGGTGAGGTCGGTCGATTCTCGCACTTTTGTGCCTTTCGGTAGTTGGGAGGAGTCGAGCCTTGGGATCGCGGCGCAAAGGGCCGTGATGCTCAGATGTTCTGCCGTGAGCCACGCCCTAGCTGTCCTGCTCGTGTAAGGGAAATCATAGAACGGTCCAACTAGGTTGTCTAGTTACTAGGTTGTCATCTTGCTTCGGCTCGGCTTCATCCGCCTCCCACCGGCCGCGTCTTCGCAGGTACGGCCGCCGAATGAGAGCCGAAGGTGCGGGTGATTCTGCCGGGCTCGCCGGTCGAGAACTGAGCGCGCAAGGTCGGTTACACGCTTCGGACGACACGTCTCAGGCTGATCAGTCGCCGGTGGGAGTAGTCGGAGGAACGCCAGCTACGGCGCTAGGACGCCGGGTGCGTCAGATGGAGGCGTAAACGAGCGCCGAGCAGGCGGACCAGCTGGTAGGCGGTCCGGTTGAGCACTCCTGCAACAACCCCGTCCACAATCCGTCCTGTCCTCTCGCCGCGACCGAATTTGCGTCGATCGCCACAAATTTGGGAGACGATCGAGCACCCGCCCCCATGGACCGGATCCCGCAATCGGGATTGGTTCTCGAAACCACGTAGGGCCAACCGCCGCGGCCCATGCACCTGCGATCGGATTACGTCGAGTTCGCATTCTGCGCACACCGTTCGTGAACCCGTGAGCGCTGGCAGTCATCAGGGTGGGGGAGCTCCATGGCGATGCGGTTGGCGCGAGCATCGCGGTGCCTGCCGCCGCCACGAGCACCACCGCCATCCGACGCCAGGGCGGGATGGTCGGAAACTGCCGCCGACCATCGCCAGGACCACAAGCTCGTCAATGGCAATGATCGAGTGCTCACGCAGTCCTTCGCCCAGTGCGCGATCGAGGCGTCGGTGTAGACCGTAGCCGGTTCGGCCCTCTTACTCGCCGAGCGCTCCGTCGATCCGAGCGTGCTCGGCGATGGCGTGGAGCAGAACATATCGCCGAATAGGCACGGCCAACCGAGGGAGATGGGTTCACTATCGAGCTACCGACTGTGTGCGCACTCAACTCGATTTCCGAGTGCGGGTGGGGTTTGGCGGGTTCGTAGGCTACGAGGTGTTACTGGTCACCCCGAGCCCTGATATGTGCGTGGATCGAGGACGGGCCTTCTCGTCCTGAACTGAACTCCGGGATCTATGGACATGTGCGTCCCGGAGAAGTGTTTAAAGTTCTTCTCCGGTCGCTGACGTTGCGGCGTGCTGTAATTTCCAGCCGAGACGCGGGGTTGCTAGTTGCCGGCAGGTAGGGCGCGAGCGGCGCCCTGGGGAACGGTGACGTGGATCTCGTTGCCGAGCGCGGGCAGGCTGAGCGCGCCTGGATCGGGCACGGATACCCGGAGCCGAATCTCTGGGGTGATCTCGAGGACAACGGTGGCGAGACTGCCTTCGTTGACGACCTCGACCACCCGCCCCGCGATCGACGTCGCGGCATCCGTACCGCCCAGGCGGAGCGCCTCCGGCCTGAGCAGGATGCGGACCGAGTCACCCGCTGCGACCGCTCCGGAGTGCCGCGCATGCACTGTGTCGGTAGTGGACAATCGGACGAGGCATTCACCCGACCCGACCTCGACACACACGCCGGGGATCAGGTTGGACTGACCGACGAACCCGGCCACGAACGCGTTCGCTGGTTCCTGGTAGATCGTCTCGGGTGTACCGAGTTGCTCGATCCGGCCGGCTCGCATCACCGCTATCCGATCGCTCATCACCAGTGCCTCGGTCTGATCATGGGTGACGAAGATCGAGGTGATTCCGAGTTCGCGTTGCAGGTGCTTGATCTCCAGTCGGAGTTGCTCGCGCAACTTGAGATCCAAATTCGATAGTGGCTCGTCGAACAGTAGTACCTTCGGGCGCACTACAATCGCCCTGGCGAGGGCGACGCGCTGTTGCTGCCCACCGGAAAGTTGAGTGGTCAAACGATCCTCGGCCCCGGCGAGGCCGACACAATCGAGCGCGTCCGAGACGCGCTCGCGGATCTCCACTTTCGGACGTTTGCGCATCCGAAGCCCGTACCCGACGTTCTGGCCGACGGTCAGGTGGGGGAAGAGGGCGTACTGCTGGAAGACCATCGCGGTGTCGCGCCGGTCCGGTGGCAGGTGGTGGACATCCTGGCCGTCGAGCAGGATGCGTCCGGCGTCGGGCATCAGGAATCCTGCCACCATGTTCAGGGTTGTCGTCTTGCCGCAGCCCGAGGGGCCGAGCAGAGTGAGGAATTCGCCGGGGCGCACGTCGAGATCGAGGTTTTCGACGGCCGCCGACGAACCGAATTCCTTACGGATACCACGCAACGCGACGGCGGAGCCGCCGCTGCTCGCCCGCGCGGCCGCCGCCGTTCCGGCGCGTACGTGTGCGGTCACGTGGTACCTCCGTGGACGAACTCGGTCAGGCGAACGAACCGCGATGCCACGCCCGTGATGAGGCAGATGCCGACGACGCTGGTGACCGCGACGCAGGCGAGGGTCGGCGAGTACTCATACTCCATGTACTGCAGTAGTCGGATCGGCAGCGTGTTCGAATCGCGCGTGGTGAGGAACAGGGAGAGCTCGACGTTGTTGAACGAGACGATGAAGGCGAATAGTGCTCCCGCGAACATCCCCGACTTCATCATCGGCAGCGTAATCGTGGCGAACGTGCGCCACGCCGAGGCGCCGAGGTCACGGGCCGCGCGTTCCCAAAGCGGGTTGACACCGAGCAGGCTGACTCCCACGGTGCGCAGGACGAAGGGGATACCGATCGTGACGTGGGTTATGACTAGCAGGGTGGGACCGATCAGTTCTCTTGCGCCGAGGAGTGAGATCAGCTGTACGACGGACAGGCTGATCACGATTTCGGGTAGCAGTAGTGGGCTGGCGAGGAACCCTTCCAGAAGGGCGCGCCCGCGGGCTGGTCCGCGGGCGAGGGCATAGGCTGCGGCTGAGCCCACCACGACCGCGCACGCTGCGGAACCAAGCGCGATTTGGGCGGACAGCGCCATGGGCAGGAGCCACTCGGGGGTGAGCGCGGAACTCCACCAGCGCAGGGAAAGCCCGCTGGGCGGAAACGCGGGGTAGATGTCGGGCTGGATGGAGGTCCAGACCACGACGATCATCGGCACAGTTACGAAGGCGAGTATGAGCACGAGTAGCACGGTGCGCAGCATCAGCCACGGATGGAAACGCATCGTCATACCCCCTTCGATGAACGGCGGCCGGCCCACGCCAGCGCGGAGACCGTGATTGCACTGATCAGGAGGATGACCGCGGCGATCGCCGCGGCCTGGCCCCATTCGAGGCTGACCACCATGCGGTCGCGAACCAGGGTTGCGAGCGTTTGCACTCGTCCTCCGCCGAGGATTGCCGCCGAGGCATACGCGCCGAGACTGATCGCGAACGTGAGCATGAAACCGGCGATCAGGCCGGGCCGGATCAGCGGCAGTGTGATCCGGTAGAACGTGGTGACCGGTCCGGCACCGAGATCGCGGGACGCGCGCTCGAGGACAGGATCGACGCTCTGCACACTCGCCATCGCGGTGAACACCGCGAACGGCAGGAGCACGTGCACGAGCCCGACGATCACCGCGAACTTCGACCCGATGAACGCCACCGGTGAGTCGGCAAGCCTGGTCCAGAGCAGGATCTGGTTGACCAGCCCGTCGTCCTGCAACAGCACCAGCCAGCCGTAGGTACGGACCACGACGCTGGACACCAGGGGAGACACAACGACAAGCAGGACGAGCGTGCGGAACGGTGACCCGGATCGGACGATGAAATGAGCCACCAGCAGTCCTGCGGCCGTGCACACTGCTCCCACCACGACCGAGATCGAGACGGTGTCCCACAGCACCGACCAGAAGTAGTTATCGCCGAACAGGTTCGTATAGTTCGCGGTGGTGAGCGGTCCCGTGACCTTGGCGCCGTCGAAGGTCAGCACGCTGCTGGCAAGCAGCATCGCGGTCGGGATAGCGAAGACTGCCAGAACCCAAACCGTGGCGGGCAAAGTCAACCACGGCAGCCCCGAACGCCTACGCGTGGACGTGGACGTGGGGGTGGGGGTGGGGGTGGGTGAAACAATCGCGGTCACCGGACGGCCTCCGCCCACTGCTGCGACCACTCGGTGCGGTTCTTCACCACAGTTGCGGCGTCGGCGATCTTGATCTCTTCGAGTGCCTCAGGAGTCGTGATGTGTTTGGCTGCGAAGTCCGGGGAGAACTGCAGTCCGGTGATCGCGGGCCCGACGTTGTACGCAAGCGCCCAACGCTGCTGCACTTCTTCGGAAAGCCAGTAGTCGATGAGTTTGTAGGCCGAATCCTTGTGCGCGGCACCGACCGGGATACCGAGGGAGCCCAGTGACGCATACGTTCCTTCACGCGGAACCGTGAAGTCGTAGTTGTTGGTTTTGGAGTAGATCGCGGCGCGGCCATCCAGGTAGGGGAATGCCGTGGCGGTTTCCTTCGCCATGAACGGCACCGCCTCGGCCGACCTTGTCGGCGTGGCGAGGGCGTACTTGGCCAGTTCCGCTGTCCGGGCGAACCCAGGATCTATGTCGTCGATTCCTCCGCCGTCCAGCTCGGCGGCGTTGAGCAATGCGTAGACACCGAGAATATTGGCTGGGTTGAAGATGAGCGCACCGGAGCGATATTCCGGATCCCACTGCACTCCCCAGCTCGTGGGCGGCTGCGGAAATGCCGTGCGGTTGTACATCAGCACGACCTGCTGGATGTCCTGGATCGCACCGACGCCGTAGGTGTTGTTCAGCAGTTTTTGTGGCAGACGGGCCATATTCGGCACCTGCTGCGGCGTCACCGGGGTGAGCATCTCGTCCCGGCGACCCTGATATAGCTCGAGACTGGTCATCACAGCGAGATCGAAACCGGGGTCGCCATTGGCGGCCCGGATGGCCGCGTACTGTTCCGCGCCCGACCCGCCTGCCGAGTACTTGACCTGGATACCGGTTGCCTCTGTGAACGGCTTGGCGATCTGCTCCTCGAATAGGTCCTGGTACTCGGCGCCGAATCCCTCGACGAGAACCGTATCCACTCCATTTGCACTGTCGCTGGTACTCGTCGACACGCAAGCGGCTAGAGCTGTTGAGACGCCGAGCGCGAGTGCCACGCGGGCGAGCTTCTTCACCACGTCGGCCTCGCCTCCGAGGTGTAAGCAGGATGGGCGAACGGGATTTCTTGGTCCTCGATCGCGCTGATCCCGTGGAACGGGATGTCCACCCTGCTCTTGGTGGCGGTGCCGCTACTTCGTATCCCTGTTGTCGGCATTTCGTTGTCCGATCAGGTGTTTCGTGTGAAGAACTCGCAGTCGACGGATTGTTAGCTGTGGCTCACCCCAGTCGGGAAGGGGCGGGTGAGTGGAGACAGGCGCTACCAGCTGTGCAGGTGCGCCATCGACAGTTGTCGTCCTCAGAGTGGAATGAGGTATCGGAACTGCTGCAGCCTGGTTGGTCAGCCGGGGAGGTTCTGCAAGACCCGCTCGCGTGCAACGGTCATTCGCCTTTCGAGCTGCTTACAGGCGGCTTCTGTCTGTCCTGCCCGAAGCATGTCGACAAACTCACGGTGGTTGGCCACGGCAACGACGCGATCGGCGCCGCGCGATGTGACCGCAGCCAGTCGAGCCTCCACCAACAGCTGAGTATGCGCGGCGACCAATCGTCGAGAACCGGTCAGGCCGACAATTGCGGTATGGCATTGAGAGTCGAGCCGAACCTGTGCGAGCCGGTCGGACGAGGCGACCGCGGCCTCGAGCTCCTCGAGGCTTCGATCCACCGCCTCGCGAGCTTTCTCGGTCGCGGTGTCGAATGATCGGCCGCCGGCCGCTTCGAGATGAAACCGTGCGGTGAAGATATCGATGAGGTCTTCACGGCTGATGCGGGTGACGGCAAGTGGCAACCCGCGGCCCTGCTTTTGGACCAGGCCGTCGTTCTGCAGCCGCAGCAGCACTTCGCGAACGGTAGGTCGGGCGATGCCTAGCGAATCGCTGATCTGCCCCTCGGGCAATGGGGTGCCGGGGGGCAGCGACCCATCAATGATCTGACTACGCAGTTGTTCGACGGCCTGGTCTACTAAGCTCGTCCGCTCTAATTTCGTTGCCGGTTGCATCAATGACCGATCCTAGAATCCTGCCGTCGGTATGTGTTCATTGCGTTGCCCTGCCTTCGGTGTCGAGAAATACGCGCGGGGCGCCCGAGCGACTAGTCACTGAGTTCTCGCTGGCTTGTTCTGACCGCGCGCTCAACGATGAAATCTTGACTTCGTGGATGCGGCTGGTGTCACGTTAACGCGGCCCGGTAGGCGGCGAGTGCTGCAGTGCTAGTGAGGTCACCGGACCCCGCAGTGGACTGACAGACATGTCTTACCTCGATTGATCGGCTGCTCGGAGGAGCATCGGTTAGCGAATCGCCAAGATGTCGACGTTGGTCAGGCCGGGCGAATTCCTCCAGCCTTCGCGGTCCGTCGCGTGGACGCCAACGCAACTCTGGCGTGCTCCTACTCACAGCGACAACTATAAATCGTTTCAACCTGGTTGTCTAGCTGTCTAGTTAGTGACAGGATCGCGGACTGTGGTGTAAGTGATCGCGTTGTTCATCCAAAGCCTCGGCGGTAAGGATCGATCAAGCGGGAGCAACCGATGTCGAACTTCGAAGGGACTTCTCGTACGGCTGTTACTGCTGTGGCAGTCGCCCCCTCGCGCTCGCGCTCGCGTTCTCGTGACCTTGCGAACGACAGAATTGGCTCGAGCGAGCGTGAGCGCAACGTCAGGGACGCGCCTTGTCCGCACCGCTCGGTGATGGAGACTTCGATTGCAACCTGGAGCCCGCCGCTGCGCGAGTTCGCGACGACGAGCGGAAATGCAGCGTGCACGGGCGACGGCTGCGGTTCATCGAGCGTCATCAGACGTCCCGCCGCGCCGATCGGCGCACGTGCTCCGGTTGGCGGTGACCACTCGATGGGCGACTGGGCGGCTGGTCCGCATCTCCGCCCTCGATTGCGGTGCAGGATTCTGCTTCTAGCGCGCGGATGGCGGGTTCGTTGCACACTAGCTGGACAAGTAACTCACGGTCCGATTCCGTCAGGTCATCGGGAGCGCCTTCCGTCACCAGCGGCAGAAGGATCTGCGCAGCGCGAGGCATGCTGATGCCGAAAATGCCGATGAAGTCTTCGTTCGTTGGGCCACCGTATGGTAGCCACGCCAGGATGAATCGGGCGAGATCTCGTTCGTACGAGTTCATTTCGATATGTACCTCCAGGTTCGACATCCGATCGAGTGGTACTGCGAGCAAGCGCGCGGTGGCCGCTGACTGCGGCGGGTGCACGGATCCTGGTGACAGGGGCGACAAGAAGGGTGAGCACGAAACGCGCGACGCCGACGATTTCAGTGAGGATCCAAAAGAACCAGAACGGATTGGGCAGTTTGTTCCTTGTACGCTCGATCGCGGCAATGATTCGGGCCGGCCGTTCATTCCGCTTTCGGGCGCTAATCGGCCGCGAGTCCGCTGTGCGTGTCCCGCGTACCGATCACCGTGCCGCGGGCGCGAGTCCTCGGTCTGCTTGCCCGAACCTCGTGGAAGCACCGCTGCCCGCGCGTGCGGCAGAAACGCCTAGGTGGCTCGTTCCCGGAGTATGTGAAATAGGCACTGCCGCTTCGGAAGTATGACTGTGTGCCACTGGCTTGGGCAGTGCGGCGTGTTCCTCCGTGTCCACTACGTTGAACCAGTTGTAGTTCGGTTCTAGCTTCCGGTTCGAGTTAGTCCAGCAGGATGTCGTTGGGGTCGTGCCGGCGCCGATTCCCATCTCTCCAGTACAGCAACTTCCTCGCCCGCACTCGCGAGCGACCGGGCGATGCGTGCACCCACGATTCCGGCACTCGCAACAACGATTTTCATGTGTTGCCTTTCTTGCAGTGACACAGATCTGCTCATACGGAAGGGAAGGGAATTTCCACGAAGAACTCGGCAGTTCCCGGGCGAATAAGGGTCGCGACGACTTCGACAGCGCTCCCGTCCTTGAGCCGAGATTCCCTGCGCCTCAGCAGGGCTGGCGTTCCGGCCTGGCTGTCCAGCAGTTCGGCGTCGAACTCGCTGACTATCACCGGGTCGAGGTAGACCCGGACCATGTCGATCGGCACCTGTCGGCTACGGAGATACGGCATGCTGCGGAGTTCTTCAAGGTCTTGTTCCAAGAGATCGGGGGCGGCCGAGAAGAGAATGACGTGCCGCTCGACGGAGCGTGGCCGGTCGTGTATGTCCAACTTGCGGCGGACCATCTCCACCACGGCGGTATCGGGCGCTGCGCCGGGGAGCGCCAAAATCGCGTCGGTCGCCCTGACGATCTTCGCGGAAATGACTTCGTGTCTTCCCGGAACGCCTTTCTCGGAAGTCTCGGGCGCGACATAGTTGAGCAGATTAACCTGCTGCATCGCGTCCGCGACGAACGTTCCATGACGTCGACGACGGATGGCCAGACCCGCATGTACCAAGTCGTTGAGGACGCGTTGAGCGGTGGCACGGCTGACGTCGTGCTGTTCGCAGAGGTCTTTCTCGGTCGGCAACCGCGCTCCGGCGGTGAGGATCCCTGCGTGGATCTGTTCTTCGATCTCTCGTCTGATCTGTTGGTGGAGCGGCGCCATACAATGACCGTATAATATGCGAATTGCTAGGTCAATTGCCGCCCGCTGAAAATCCGCAAGGTGCCGCCGGTCGTCGCCTCTGGCCTGGCTCAGGCCTGACCGGGCCGACCAACACGACGAAGGGATACACAGTGAGCACTGCTATGGACCGAACTCGTATCGAGCACGATCTCCTCGGGGATCGTGAGGTACCAGCCGACGCGCTGTACGGAGTGCACACGCTGCGGGCACTGGAAAACTTCACGATCAGCGGCACCCCGATCAGCCGATACACCGAGCTCGTGTCAGCGCTCGCCTATGTCAAGCAAGCCGCCGCGGTGGCCAACCACGAACTGGGCCTCCTCGATAACCAACGCTGCGCCGCCATCGTGCAGGCGTGCGAAGAGATCCAGCACGGCCGCCACCACGAGCAGTTCGTCGTCGACGCCATCCAGGGAGGCGCCGGTACATCGACGAACATGAACGCCAACGAAGTGATCGCCAACAGGGCACTGGAGATCCTGGGACACCGACGCGGCCAGTACCAATACCTGCATCCGCTCGAACACGTCAATCTGTCGCAGAGCACCAACGACGTGTACCCATCGGCACTGAAAGTCGCACTGCACTTCGCCGTAGCCCGACTCCGCAGAGGTATGGATGCGCTGTCCGTCGAATTCAGCTCCAAAGCAACCGAATTCGCCGACGTCCTGAAGATGGGCCGGACCCAGCTGCAAGACGCCGTCCCGATGACACTGGGACAAGAGTTCGGCACCTTCGCTGTGATGATCAACGAAGACAGCGCCCGGCTAAGCGAAGCGCTGGTCCTCATCTCCGAAATCAACCTGGGGGGCACAGCGATCGGCACGGGACTTAACGCCCATCCCGACTACGCCGCTAAGGTGTGCGCGGAACTGCGGCGGATAACGGGGCTCGAGTTGTCGACCGCGACGGACCTTGTCGAAGCCACCCAGGATGTCGGCGCGTTGGTTCAGTTGTCGGGTGTACTCAAACGGACCGCCGTAAAGCTATCGAAGATCTGCAATGACCTGCGACTCTTGTCCTCTGGTCCCCGGGTTGGTTTGGGTGAGATCACTTTGCCGACAGTGCAGGCCGGTTCGAGCATCATGCCCGGTAAGGTCAATCCGGTCATCCCCGAAGTGGTGAGCCAGATTGCGTTCGAGGTGATCGGCAACGACATCACGATCACCATGGCCGCCGAAGCCGGGCAGTTGCAACTGAACGCCTTCGAGCCGATCATCGCCCATAGCCTGTTCAAATCACTCAACCATCTGACAGCGGGTTGCGACGCTCTTGCAAGACTCTGCGTGCCCGGAATCGCTGCCAACGTCGAGTATTTGCGCTCCAACGTTCAGCGCTCCATCGGTCTGGTGACCGCTCTCAACCCCCACATCGGGTACGAGGCTGCCACTCGTCTCGCCGCTGATGCGCTGTCGAGCGGGCAGGCTGTGGCCGACCTAGCGGTGTCGCAAGGCCTGCTCAGCCCCGAAGAACTGGCATCCATCCTCAACCCAGTGACCTTGGCCTACGCATCACGGCCCAATGCAGCACGGGAAACCATGTGAGGGAACGGCAGCAAGTGAGCAAGTGTCAGACCGAGCGTTCCGGACGGTCATCGTGGCGCCGGTCCGTATCGAATCGCGGTAGTGGTACGGCAATCGCGCGGTGGCCGGGACTGGCGCACACCTGTATATAACCTGATCGATCGCATCAGATTCGTAGGTGGCAGCCGAGTCTGCGTTCGGCGAGCGGTTGGCGAATACCGGACACCGGCGTAATTCTCACGTCTACGACCAAGAGCTCTTAAGGACGCGTATTCGCGTCGCATAGGCGAATCAAGGCGAATCTGCGAACCGAAAGTCACGGTAAGTCATGCACAATCCGCTTTGTCGAGCGTCGACTCGAACGGCACCGTCATTCCGGGCGCAAGTCAGACCCGGGCGGTCATCCTTGTTGCCAGTCATTTCCTGCGCCGCCACACACACCGATGGAGGGCAGCGCCACTTTGGTGCCGCGAATGGTCCCGTTCCGAGGGACTGCGGTCGCCATTTTCGGTATGACTACTTGCCCCTGTCTCTCGAATGATCTGGGGGGTGTCGCCGAACATGATGGCATCGATGGACGTGTCCCTAGCCACCTACCTAGTCGTGTGCCTGCTCGACGACCCAGGCCGCGATCTGTGTCCGGGAGGTGAAGTCCAGTTTGGCCAGGATGTGCTCCACATGCCCCTGTGCGGTGCGCGGCGAGATCACGAGGCGGTCGGCGATGGCCTGATTCGTCAGGCCTTCGGCGATCAGGTCGGCGACCTGGCGTTCCCGCTTGGTCAGTCGCGTCGACGCGTCGGAGTCTCGTGTCGTGGCGCTGGGTGGTTGCTCGTGGAGGGCGTAGGCGATCGCCGCGTCGAAGCCGAGATGGTCGCCTTTGCGGCGGGCCGCTCCGAATTCCTTATCGCCGAGTTCCTGTCGGACCGACTGAGCGCATTCCTTCTGGTAGACAAGAAGAGTGGAATGTATGACGGCAGCACTTCCCACTGACCGTGCCAGACTGTCTGCGGCTCCCATCAGCACTGCGGCCCGAGTTGGGTCGCGCCGGTTGCAGGAGATCCAGGCCAGTGCCTCGAGGGAGGCTGCGGCGAAGCGGGGGCTGTGCACTTGCCGGGACAGCTGCAGCGATTGTTCGAGTAACCGGACCGCGCGATCGGTATCACCCTGTCGCCACACGGAAATTCCCAAGGCCCACAGTGAATGCGACCGATACACCTTCTCGCCGTGCATCTCCGTGATCGCGAGAACCCGTTCCTGGCATTCGATCGCCTGGTCCGTGAGGCCGGACAGTTCATAGGCCAACCCCAACGGATACAGGGCAGCTACTTCGAGCGTTCGATCTCCGCGTTCGCTGAACGCGGCGAGCGCGGTTTCCAGGTGCGAGCATGCTCGCGTGAGATCACCACTAAGGAGGCCGAGCATGCCGTCGGCACAATCGACGTAAGCACGCATCACGGGGTCGCTCGTGTGCGCAGTGAGGGTCCGTGCCTTCTCGACGAGTGTTGTCCCGGCCTCGAGGTCGCCCTGCACATTCGCCATGACGCTGTCGAAGTAGAGCCCCTTGACCCACTCGAGGGTGGGTGGCCCGCTCTGGCGGGCGAGCAGTTGGTCGAGCCAGCGTCGCCCCTCGTTGTGAAGGCCCTGGGCGCTCCAAAACCAGCGGAGTGCGGCGGCGGTGCGCAATCCGGCGGCGGGATCGTCGTCGATGCTGAACTCGAGGGCCTCCCGAAAATTCGGCTGTTCCCGCTTCAGACGGGCGATCCAGTCGAGTTGGCGGGCGCTGATCCACTCGGCCTCCGCATCCAGCGCCAACGCCTCGTACCAATCACGATGCCGGCGACGCAAAGACAAAGCTTCACCGGTCTGCTCGAGTTTCTCGAAGCCGTACTCACGGAGGGTCTCAAGCATCCGGAACCGCACCACCGACCCGTGCTCCTCCCGGATCAGGATCGACTTCTCCACCAGCGAGGTCAGCGTGTCCAGCAGCTCGTCCGGGTCAAGGCCCTCCCCGCACACCTGCTCCGCCGCATCGAGTTCGAAGGTTCCCGCGAACACCGCCACCCGCCCCCACACCAATTGTTCACCGGTGATGCACAATTCGAAGCTCCAGTCGATGCACAACCGCAGCGTCTGTTGCCGCGTCGGCGCGCCCCGGTTGCCGCGGGTCAGCAGGGTGTAGCGGTCGGTCAGCCGCCCAAGGATCTGCTCGGGCGAGAGCGCCCGCAACCGGGCCGCCGCCAGTTCGATCGGCAACGGTAGTCCGTCGAGCCGGTGGCAGATCCCCGCCACCGCCACCGTGTTTTCCTCGGTGAGCGCGAAGCCGGGAACGGCGGCAGCGGCGCGTTCGGCGAACAACGTCACCGCATCGTACTTGGGCAACGCACGCGGGGAGGGTCGCCGGTCGGGGTCGGGGGTGGTCAGCGGTGGGACCCGCAGCACCGCTTCCCCGCCGATGACCAAGGGTTCGCGGCTGGTCGCCAGAATCCGCAGCCGCGAGCACACCCGTAACAGGGGGTCGGCGAGTTCGGCGACCGCGTCCACCAGGTGCTCGCAGTTGTCGAGGACCAACAACACCTGTCGCGGTGCAAGGAACTCGATCAGGACCTCGCGCAGCGGCCTCGCCGAGTGGTCTCGCAACCCCAGTGTGCCGGCGATGGAGTCGACCAGCGACGACGCGTCACGCAGCTCACCCAACTCGACCAGCCGCACCCCGTCGGCGTACTCGCGCTGCACAGCGGCCGCGACCCGCATTGCCAGCCGCGTCTTGCCCACACCCCCGATCCCAGTCAACGTCACCAGCCGGGATCCGGTCAGCAGGTTCTTCGCCTCGGTGAGCTCGTGGCGACGACCGACGAAACTGGTCAATTCCAGGGGAAGATTCCCCGTCGCGCTCCGAGACGAGGGATCCGTGGACCGAACCCGACCGGACACGGGCTGTGCGTCATCGCTTGCCGCACCTGGGGCGGTGTGCAGGGCCATCTCGTCGACCGGAAGGCCATGATCGCGTTGCAGGGCTCGCAGTTCCTCCCCGAAGGCTGCGGCCGTGGCCGGACGCTGACCGGGCTCACGGGACATCGCCCGGGCGATAACAGCGGACACATCCTCGGGGATCCCGTGCTCACGCAGATCGGGCATCTCCTGCGTGGTGATCCGCAGAAACTGCGCCACCACCTGCTCACCGCTGCGGCGCTCGAACGCGGCATGCCCGGTCAGCGCACTGAACAGGGTCGCGCCCAGGCCATAGACATCGGCCGCCGGACTCGGCGGATCACCGCCGAGGACCTCCGGCGCGGTATAGGCCGGCGACCCGGTGACGGCACCGGTTGCGGTCTCGAAACCCCCGGTGATGTGCGCGATACCGAAATCCGTCAACTCCGGCTCCCCGTACTCGGAGAGCAGGATGTTCGCGGGTTTGACGTCCCGGTGCAGGATCCCGAGCCGGTGCGCCGATTCCACCGCACCGGCCATCTTCACCCCCAGCCGCAACGCCTGATCCAGCGGCAACGGCCCGTAACGGCGGATCCGGGCATCCAGGGAATCCTGCGGGTGGAAGGGCATCACGATGAAGGGGCGGCCGCTGTCGGTGGCACCNNCTCCTCGTCGAGTTCGACGGTGAGGACCTTCACCGCCACCGTGCGGTCCAGTTCCTCCTGGGTGCAGCGGTAGACGGCGCCGAACCCGCCACGTCCGATCTCTTGGGCATCGTCGAAACCGGTGTCTGCCAGCTCCGCGGCCGGGGAGGCCGGGTACCGCTGCGTGTCGAGCGGATCACCTTCACCCATCGGACGGTCTACTCACCCCGTCGGCTCATGGATCACGCGCACTGGTCCCGACGGCACGACCAGCGCAGATACAACCGTGTACTCACTCTCGATGGCGTGCTCACAAGGATATCGCTGCCATCGGTTTCGACGTGTATAGGGATGCCGCGGTCAACGCGGTAGCTCTGGCGAATCACGCGATGGCCGCCCCAGTTCGGTACGCCCACGCACGCTCACCCGGCGATCGCGACGGAGTCGGCATTGCTGCCGACACTAAGATGACGTCGTCAAGACGACCGTGTCCCGGTTGACGACCGCCGATCTCGACCGACTGACCATGCGAGGTGCACGACCCGGTCGGCAGGCCCCCGCGCTACCCGCATTCGATCCCGCTGCACCCGCGGCCGAGCGAGTGCCGGTGGAAGTCGACCGCACCGCCACTCGGGACGGGATCGTGGTCCTTCTCGGCCACCAACTCGCGCTAGGACCGGACACCACAGGAACCCGGGTAACGCTGCAGATCGACGGCGGGCTCATCCATGCTGTCGCGGGGAACCACCTGATCAAGACGCTACCGAATCCGCTCGTCGCCGCCGACCTGGGCCGACTCACCCAGGTTCGACGGTCAACGACGCCCCTGCCTCCACCTCTGCCGGCGGGGCCACAACGCCTGCACCGACGAGTTCCGAAGGACGGCGTCGTGATGGTGGCCGGTCAGCGGCTGCGAGTCGGACGCACCATGCCGGAACCATCATCACTGTGATGGTCGAAGACCACCACTTCCGCGTCCTCGACGGAACAACGGAACTCTCGCTGCATGCCAGAACGACCACCAAGCCAATCCGCAATTTCAACGCCCACCGACCCAGAAATCGTTAAGCATGTCCCGACTACATTTCGTCAAGCATGTCCCCAGACCACACACGTCACATCTCGGTTTCGGTGCGAAAGACATCCACCACTGCCTGGGTATAACCTCGCACGGCTGGAGCTGCGCGTCATGCTCGAAGAACTGTTCATCGCCCATCCCGCACTCCACGCGGTGGGTGAACCGGAACTGCTGCTCTCCGCGTTCATCAGCGGCATCGATTCACTTCCAGTCCGGACACGTGACTGACGGTGCCCGAGGCGCACCTCGACCACAGAACAAAAGAAGCCTGAACTGCGAAGATGGCATGTCCCCTCCTGATCTGACTCCCAACTGGACATCGAAGAGTCACCGGGGTCACTCGCTCACTCCGGTATCCGACTTCGGAGAATCGCCCCGGCTGCAGGCCGCCCTGCACCGGTAAGTCGTCATCGTTCACTCGGCCGTACGTCTGCGATTCCGCGGTCCAGGCCATTAC
>NZ_LTCZ01000169.1:22671-40345 GCF_001583455.1 Rhodococcus sp. LB1
TGGGCCAACAACAGACCCGGTCAGGGCGCGCGCACCGATGTGCAGAAGCCTCGGCGCCGACGCTCAGAGTGATTGACGTTCGCCCGCCTTCGATGTCACTGGAGTCAGGATTTTGCCCTGCGCTGCACAGATGACATGTCCCTGCCCCGCCGGCTATCTCGCCCGACCCCAGAACGCCCCCGTCCTCACTGAGAGGACGGGGGCGTTTCGGCGTTCGGAGAATGCCGCTAGAGCGCAGTCCGGTGACGCGGGGGTTCCATGCGCTAGACCCTACCGCTCGAGGATGTAATGCCAGCGTGCCTGTCTGGGGCATCTGGTATCTCTTTAATCTTGCAACAATACAACAGTACGCTGTAAGGTAAAAGTGAAATCAGGCCGGAGGGAAGGGATACGGATTTCTCGCGCTGAGTCGCAGGGCACGGTGCCCTTCCAATACCCCCATTTGGAGACCTATCACGAGCAAGCGCGCGAAGAATGCCGAATAGCATTGGGCGAAGAAGCTTTCCAGGACGGTATTCAGTGCGGTCGACGTATGGAGATCGAAGACGTCGTCGAGCACGCCCTGAGGGAGGAGCCGGCGTGAGGTCCCAGGAACAGAACAGAATCGGCGACCGCGATCGCTGGGGCCGACTTCGTGGCTCTCTTGACCAGGGCCGTGGTCGGGTCCGGGCCGGGAAGTGGGTGTTCGGGTTGCCGTTCGTCGGGGTGGATCCCGTGCCAGCTGTCCACGCCGACACGGGATCCGGGGCTCAGAGCCGGGTGATGTCGAGGTTGCCGTCTTGGAACTGGGTCCGAAGCTGTTTTTTGTCGAATTTGCCGACGCTGGTCTTGGGGACCTCTTCGATGAGGGTCCAGTTCTCGGGCAGTTGCCACTTGGCGACCTTGTCCGACAGGTACTGCTGCAGTTCTGCGACTGTGGTCTCCGCGTCCGGACGGAGTACGACGGCGACGAGGGGGCGTTCGTCCCATTTGTCGTCGGGTATCCCGATCACGGCGGCTTCGGTCACCGCAGGGTGGCCCATGACGGCGTTCTCGAGGTCGACCGAGGAGATCCATTCGCCACCGGACTTGATGATGTCCTTGGTGCGGTCCGACAGGGTGAGGTAGCCGTCGGGGGTGATGGTTCCGACGTCGCCGGTCCGCAGCCACCCGTCGTGGAACTTTTCCGGCGCGTCGATTCCGTAGTAGGAGGTCGTGACCCACGGTCCGCGGACCTCGAGTTCGCCGACGCTGGTGCCGTCGTGGGGGACGAGGTCGTCGTTGTCGTCGACGAGACGCGCCTGAACGGAGACGGGGAACCGGCCCTGCGTGTACCGGTACTTCCACATCTCGTCGCCGGTGGTCCCGGCGGGCGGGCGTGCCACCGACCCGAGTGGCGACGTCTCGGTCATTCCCCATGCGTGGAGGACCGGGACGCCGTGGTCGTGTTCGAACGTGTGCATCAGCGACGGGGGGACGGCGGACCCGCCGATGAGCACCTCCCGCATCGACGAGATGTCCTGGGGGTGCTGTTCGAGGTACAGATGCAGTCCCTGCCAGATGGTCGGCACGGCGGCGGCGAAGGTGGGGCGCTCGGCCGCGATCAATTCGGCGAGCGGCGCCGGTTGCAGAAACCGGTCGGGCATGATCAGCGACGCGCCGATCATGAACGCCGCGTACGGCAGTCCCCATGACATCGCGTGGAACTGCGGGACGACGGTGAGCGCGCGGTCGCCTTGGGTGAGATTCGGGCCGTCGCTGGAGCACACCTGCATCGAGTGCAGGTAGATCGACCGGTGCGAGTACGCGACACCTTTCGGGTCACCGGTGGTGCCCGAGGTGTAGCACATCGCGGCGGCGCTGCGCTCGTCCACTTCGGGCCACTCGAACACCTCCGGTTTGCCTTCGAGCAGTTTCTCGTAGCTGTGCACGTGCACGCCGTCCGGTGCGTCGATGTCGTCGGTCGACGACCCGGTGACGATGAGGTGCTCGACCGTTTTCAGGTGCGGCAACTGCGGCGACAGCAGTGGGATCAGTGACGCGTCGACGATGATCACACGGTCCTCGGCGTGGTTGGCGACGTGGATCAGTTGGTCGGGGAACAGCCGGATGTTGAGGGTGTGCAGGACCGCGCCCATCGACGGCACCGCGAGGTACGCCTCGAGGTGCTCGGCGTTGTTCCACATGAACGTGGCCACCCGCTGATCGCCGTCGATGCCGAGGTCTCGGAGCGCGTGCGCCAGCGCGGCGCAGCGTTTGCCGACCTCCGCGTACGACCGGCGGCGGGCCCCCGACTCGGTCCAGGTCACGACGTCTGCGTCGCCGTGCACGGTGCTGCCGTGCCGGAGCAACTGTGCGATCGACAGTGGGGCGTCGTTCATCGTGCTCAGCATTACGTGTTTCCTTCGTTGTGATGCGGCCCCGCCGTGGGGATCCGGTGGTTGTGATCAGTTCTTTTGAGTTGCCGGATCATCGGGACTTCACGACCATCTGGCCGTCGCGGGTCCAACGGAACAGGTGCAGTATCGCTTGTTCGCCGGTCGGGCGGATACGCATTCGCGAGATGGCGTAATTGTTCTGGGGAACAGTGTGATTGAGGAACAATTTGCCACAGCCGGTCGATGAAGCGGCGTGGTGTCATGCCGAAGCGTACGAGGATGTCTTCCGCACTGGCGCCCCCATACTGTGCCCACATGCTGGCGAACTCGAGGAGGCGCCCGGCCTCGGGGTCGGGATGTGGTGTGCGCGTGCGGTCGGCTCCGGCCGACGCGGCGCGACGGTTGTAGCGCCGGGGGTGATGCCTACGAGTGTTCATGTCTTCTTCCCCTCGAGACCGGGACAGCGGAGACGTTCGTCGGTGTGGGGCGTTCTCGCCGCCGCGTGGAATGCACGTGGGTGCTACTGGTTGTCGCGCAGGCCGTGGGACCGGATCGCACATCGGGTGTGACGGCGCCGCCGCGACGATTCGGGCAGGGGCTGGTTGGCGGCCTCGATGTTCGAGGCAGTCGTTGGCGCAGCCCGTGCGGTTCCGCACGCGAGCGCGACGACTGGCGGTCGCTGCCGTGACCGACGCTGCGATTTATGCGTTCATCAGCGGGTTGGCCCCGTTGACGTCGTACGGTCGGTCCACTCGTGCTGGGACTGCCGGGTTCGCCACCGTTGGCTCGCGGTGAAGATGACGACGAGAGCCGCGATCGTCACGACGGCCACCCAGGCCATCGAACCTGCGGGCGGTGCCGGCGGATTGATCAGTCCGTTGAGGTAGGACCACGCCATGGCCGCTGCACCGATTGCGGCCGCGAGCCAGAGACCGGGACGGAATTCGCGTGCTCGGACGGTCAGCACGATCGCTCCTGCCGCGATGAGAACGTACGGGAGCACCCAGAGGTAGACGATCAGCGTTGCGATCGGGGTGTAGGCCGAGACGATGTCTCCGGTCCAGAAGACCAACCCGGAGACCATCGCGAAGCCGGCGACCGAGAGTGCCCCGATAGCGGCGTACGGGCTGTGGTAGCGCGGATGCACGCGTGCGATGACATCGGGCAAGAGACCGTCCTCGGCGAGCGTCATCGCGAATCGTGCGGCGTAGTTGACGAACCCGATGAGGGAAGCGAATGACGCGACGGCGAGTACCAGATCGGTCGCGGTCGCGACCGACGTGCCCAGACCGGACTGGATGGCCAGGGCTGCGGGCGCGGACATTCCCGCGGCGAGCTGGTCGGAGGCCGCTGCGAGCCCGGGCACCTGCAGGATCGTGACGATCGGGAAGAGGCCACCGAGAACGACGGGGGCCGCCATCACGGCAACCGGGACGTTGCGCAGTGGATCACGGGTTTCGGTCGCCAACACCGCG
Organism: Rhodococcus sp. LB1; assembly: GCF_001583455.1. Lineage (NCBI taxonomy): Bacteria > Bacillati > Actinomycetota > Actinomycetes > Mycobacteriales > Nocardiaceae > Rhodococcus > Rhodococcus sp. LB1. The sequence goes on from NZ_LTCZ01000169.1 coordinate 26,504, forward strand.
CAGCTTTCGAATCCGATGAGAAGCGCTGCGCCGACCGCGATTCCTTGCATCGTGTGGCTGAGGCTGAAGTCGGCGAAGACGAACTGGTGCGCCAGATCGAGCCCGGTGTGGTGCGCGCTGGCAACCGTGATGACGACCACCAGTGGCAACGCCAGGACGGCGAGCACTACGGCGATCCTCACCGAGGTACCCAGGCCCCGCAGCGCAATCGCGGCCGCACCTGCAAGCGTGATCGCGAAAATCACGGCCTGTGGCCCGAACTGCAATGCGGTGGTCAGGCCTCGTGAGTACAGGAAACTGCCGACGAAGACGCCGACGAAGGCAACCGCTCCCGTCACGACGGTGATGTATCCGCCCAGGAGAGCGGCGCCGGTCAGATACCGTGCCCGCGGTCCGAACACCTCGGCGATGTACGAGTACAGCGAACCCGTCGCGACATACCGGCGTGCGAACACGATGACCGCGCGGCCGATACACACCACAGCAAGGGTCGCGAGCAGCGAGGATTGCCAGGCCGTGACTCCTGCTGTGGTGAAGACCAGGAACGGCACCAGCGCGAGGGAAACGGCTGGGTAGAACGCCGACAGCGAGAGCGACACAAGCGCTGTGCGGCCCAGGCGCCCGGCCTCGAGATGCGCCGCGGCATCTGCGGGGTCGATATTGTCGGCGGATGTGGAGGTGCTCATTGCCGCTGAGCTCCCTCACCAGGGGCGGACGCATCGTGCTGCGCCTGGCACAGTGGATGCTCTTTCATGAAGCAGTCCTTTGGTCTCGAGAAGTGGGGATCGCCGGGACCTGGTGCGCTACTGGATGAGCAGGTGGGTGTCCGGATCGTCGCGTAAAAGGGAACTGTTCGCAGCGATGACTGCGGTGGTTAGTCCTCGAAGACCATCCGGCTGACCGCCGCTGCGGATGGGGCATGTGGCCGGGGACATTCGACGGGCCGCGGCTCTGACGAACACCGAGCGTTGGCCTCGTCGAATGGCCGTTATTGGTCAGGATTCGATCGACATCGAGCGGGGAACGCCTGGGTCGTCGAGCTGACTCACGAAGTAGAACAGGTTGCCCTCGGGGTCCAGGAAGCCGAGAACGCGCAGTCCCCATTCTGGAAGAGACTCCGGCTCGGATAGCCATGGAACGCTGGAGAGTCGGACGTCGGCGTACAACATGTCGACGTCGTCGACGCGGATGCTGACGTGGTCGAAGCCGGGTCGCACGCCGGAGGCGGAGTCGGAGCGTGGCGTGTCAAGGTCGGCAGCGAACAGTGCGAGCGCGTGATCGCCGAGTCGAACCCGGGTTCCTGCACCGTTCGGAAGTGGGTCGATCTCGAACCCGAAGGTGGTGGCGAAGAAGCCGGCGACCAGGTCCACATCTCTCACCGCGATACCGATGTTGTCGACTCCGTGCAGGGCGAGGCTCGTGTCGTCGGTCACGGCGCCACCCCGAGAAGTAGCCCTCCGTCGATGAGGACGGTCGTTCCCGTGATGTATGCGGCCTCGTCCGAACCTAGGTACGCGACCAGCGCGGCAACCTCCGCGGGGGATCCTTCCCGCCCGAGCGGGACGGTGCGTGTGACTTCGGCCCTGCGTTGTTCGCCGCTGTCGAATACGGCATCGTTGATGGGGGTGTCAATCCAGCCTGGAAGTACCGCGTTGCAGCGGATGCTGTGCCGCGCCTCTTCGCATGCCGTTTGCTTCGCCAGGGACGTAAGGGCGGCCTTCGATGCTGCGTAGGCGGCGACGTCGCGGTCTCCGATGACGGCGGAAATGGAGGAAACCAGGGCGATGGAACCTCCCCGCTCGCGCATGCGGGGCAGGCAGGCTCTGAGAAGGTTGAGTTGCCCACGCAGGTTGACAGCCAACGTCTTGTCCCACACCTCGAGTGAACCTTCAGCGACTGTCCCGGTCTCGAGAATCCCCGCGGCACCGCATACAGCGGCGATTGGTCCAAGTTCGGTGGTGTGGGCCGTGATGGCGGCGGCCACGGCCTCACCGTCGCTGACGTCTACGACCTGCGCAACGGCGACGCCGCCGGATTCAGTGAGTTCGGCCGCGACGTCGTGGACCAGCTCGTTGCGGTCCAGCGCGACGACTGTAGCTCCTTCGGAACTGACGCGTTCGACAACCGCACGTCCGATGCCGCTGGCCGCGCCAGTGACGACAACAACCTTGCCTTCGTAACGATTCATAGGTGCTTTGTTTCCCTGCTTCATTTCTCTTCGCTCGCACACGGCCAAACCCCGGTCTGTGAGGGTCTGCAACCGTCATGCGGGCATGTCTTGGGGGCTGTGAGCGCCGCCGCCGGCAGCGCGACGGGGCGGACTGCGAGCACACCGTTTCGTGGCGGCAATCATCGTCAGTTTTCGGTGCTGGGCGGGGTTTCGGGGACGGAGTCGGAGGGTGTGCTCGACGCCGGGGATGCGATCGCGAGTGTGGCGCGGCGCGCGGCGCGTGCTCCGCTCTCGATCGCGCCGGTCAGCATGCCCGAGAATTGCGGCGCGATGTCGGCGCTGGCGATGAAGAGCGAGCGGAGCGGCTGGTCGAGAATGTCGATGAAGCGCTGCGCCTGTCCCGGGGACATCGAACCATGGCCGCCCAGGGCGTACGGATCGGAGAACCAGTCGTGTCCGACGAAGTCGACGAGTTCGGCCTCGGGAAGTATCTTGCGCAGGGCCTCCGCGATCTGCGCATGACCGCCCGCGCAGGTGACCTCACCAGCGAAGCTGAAGCCGTGCAACAGTTGTCCGTCCTCGAGCATCGAGTGAGTCCCGGCGAGATCGAAGGGCTGAGCGTCGAACGGCGCGAACATGACGACCGACTCCGATACACCTCGCACATGCATCAACAACTGAGTCACCTGAGGAGCGGCCACCCCTTCTCGGGTGGCAGCCTGGTGCGCCTCACTCAGTTCCGGGGTGAACGTGATGGTCTTCCAGACAGCGACAGGAGTCGCCAGCACGACCGCCCGCGCCGTGAGTTCGGACCCGTCCTTGAGGACCACTGTCGCACCGGCGTCGTCGTATTCGATGGCGGTGACAGGCGATGACAATCTGACTTCGAAGTCCGCGTCCGCCACCATCGCATCGATCAGACTCCCCATGCCGCGTTCGAGTCGGTACGACGCGAACAGGGCCATCATTGCCTCGTAGCTCCAGACCCCGTTGCCGAGCCTTTGGAGTACCCAGCCCAGGCTGACGTCCGCGGGAGGCCCGAAGTCTGCCAGGACGGCCCGCAGCATGCTGTCGTCCTGGGGGTCGAGGCGGAGCTCTTGGAAGCGATCCTCGACCGACATGTCATCGAGTAGCGCAAAGCCGGGGTCGGTGTGCACAGCAAAGGGACGCACCAGTGCCTCCCCGAATTTGGGGTCTCCGCAGAAGGCCGTCAAGACTCGTCGAAGACCTTCACTGAACTCCTCGGCCGAGAGCTCCACGATTCCGTCGCTGGCGCCGAGCAACCATCGGTCGGCGGTTGCCAGCCCGCTTTCGACGACGGGGAGTTCGTACCGCATGACCTCGCGCCAGATCGCGGCCTGGAACCAGTGGAAGTACGCACCACCGGTGTCGACCTGCCGTCCAGCCAGCGTCTGCATCGCTGTACGTCCGCCCAGCCGATCGCGCGCTTCGACCAGCAGTGTGCGAACACCCGCCTGCGCCAAATCACGCGCTGCCGTGACGCCGGCAAGTCCACCACCGACAACGATCACATCGATCGGATCCGAAGCCATGAGAATTCCTTCTGTATTGGGGCGCTCGGCCGCTGATCGGCCGGAGCGAGTGATCTGCACCACGGGCCGGAGCGTAATGAGCAAATGAGGTACACGTGTAACAGTTCTGCCCGCCTGGCTCGGGGGATGTTGCGCCGGGTCGGTGCACGGCTGCGGGAGGGGGCTCGACCGCTCGTATGCCCTGGAGCCGGGCACAATCGAGCTCTCTGCCAGGCCAGCGGTAGCGGCGCTTTCCGGCCCGGCCGACGTCGACCTGCGCATACCGGGATTTCAGTAAGGTTGACAGCGGTGTAACAGTTTCTTAGTTTGATGTCTGTGCGGGCAGACGCGAAGGGAAACCGCGCCCGGATCCTCGATACCTACCTCGAGCTCATCCGGCCGCGCAGGTTGGAGCCGACGATTTCCGACGTCGCAGCGGCGGCCGACGTCGCTCGGGTGACGCTGTACCGCCACTTCCCCGACAAGGACGCGTTGCGTCACGCCGCTTTCGTACACGCGCTCGACGAAGCCGATGAACACATCCGTCGCGCGGTAGCCGAACCCGAGCCCGTCGAGCGGGGCCTTGCAGAATTGATCGCGGGGTTGCTCGGGGCCGGTATGCGAATCCACCTCCTGCTCAACGGCCAGGATTACTTCGAACCCGAACTGGTCCATCGGTGGAATACGTGGAAACGACCCATCGTGCGGTTTGTGCAATCCGCGCAGCAGCGCGGTGAGCTGCGCGCCGACCTGCCTTCGGGGTGGCTCGTCGAGATCCTGCTCGCTTTGATTCAAGCAGCTGTCGTCACCCCTGAACATCTGGCCCGCCGCGACACGACCACTGCGGTGCTCGAGACCTTCCTCCACGGCGCCGGCCCGCGACCATCGTGAGCGCCGAAGCAGCGGCGACTTGTGGCGGGCGATCCGTGCGGGCCGGCACGGGGAACGACGACTACCCGATTCACCAGGAGAGATACGTGGTCTTGGTGGTGGTGTAGAAGTCGAGTGCTGCGTCGGATTGTTCGAGGCCGCCGAGCCCCGAGTCGCCCCATCCCACGAACGGCACGTTGTGGTCCAGACCTGTCGTGGGCTGATTGACCATCACCGTTCCCGTGCGGACACGACTCGAGAATGACATCGCCGCGGAAAGGTCGTCGGTGTAGATGGAGGAGACCAATCCGTACCCCAACCTGTTGATGCGAGTGATTGCGTGATCGAGGTCAGGGACCGGAACCACCGAGAGGACGGGGCCGAAGACCTCGTCTCGGTATGCACGTACGTGGTCTGGGGGGTTCAGGAGCGCAACAGGTCGAGGGTAGGTGGGCTCTGGACTGTCCGTGGTCCCGGCGAACCACACAGGTTCTGCGCCGGAATCGGTAGCCTCCGTGACGATCGCAGCGACCCTGTCGGTTGCCGCGGCGGACACCATCGGTCCGATAACGGTGGTCTCGGCGAAGGGGTCGCCGACTCGAAAGGACGACTCCGCCGCACGGTCTCGAAGACGGCAGGTGATCGCACTCGCGATGTCGGCGTGCACCATCAGCAGGCTGGTTGCCGTGCATTTCTGGCCAGCCATTGCGAAGGCGCCGCCCAGGGCGGCGTCCAACGTGGCCTCGAGGTCGGCACCGCGATCGGCGTACAGGACGTTCTTACCGCCCATCTCAGCGAGATAGGGGATGCCGCGCGTTGCTACTCGGTGACCAATGGCCCTGCCCACCCCCGTGGATCCGGTAAAGGACACCGCCGCTACCTCGTCCGCATCGACCAGCATCTCGCCGACCGCGCTTCCGCCGTGGAGGAGGGCGACCAACCCCGATGGAAGGGCAGGTGCGAGCGCTCTGAGCAGCAACTCTGTGGTCCGTCCCGCCATCGGGGATGGCTTGACGATGACCGCGTTGCCCATCGCAAGAGCAGCGGCAAGCTTCAGCACCGTGAGGTTCACCGGGAAGTTCCAGGGCGAGATCACCAGCACCACGCCTCGGGGCAGGCGTGAGGCCACAGCGAGTGTGCTGTGCCGTGCGGTAGGGAACTGCTTTCCTTCGGGACGCAGCGCCGAGCCCGCGTAGAACCGGAGCAGTTTTACGGCGTTCTCGATCTCGCCGCGGGACTCCGCCAAGGTCTTTCCGACTTCCCGGCTCAACTCGGGGGCGATCTCGCCGATCGCGCCCGCGAGGCGGTCCGCCGCGTCGGCCAGGTGGGACGCTCGGATCGCGGGAGGGACAGTGCTCCAGTCATGCTGAGCAGCGCTGGCAGCGTGCAGCGCGCGGCAGACCTGCTCGGAGGTTGCATCCCCGACGATAGTCCCGACTCTGGCCGCGACCGGCGAGGGATGCACTTCGCGAGTGCCGTGGGGTTGCTCCCAGTGGCCGGCGACGAGGTGATGGGCGACGAGCTCGGACATCAGGTGTCCTCCGGATCCATGAGCGGATGGCGGGCCAACAGGTGAACGTCGAAGGTGCTCCACCGCGCGAGCGGAAGGCTCGTCAAGAGTTCGTGAAGTTCCTCCGCTGAGCACACGCGCCACAGCCCCCAATTGGCCGCGCGGCCGGGTACCCGCCACAAGCCGGCGATCATCCCGCGGCGTATGCGCTCCGCGGCTATCTCTCGCTCCCGTGCGACGATGTTGTCCCATTCATGGTCATCGAGTTCGGCCGGCCGCTCGACGATGTGATTCACCAGAAAAGTCAAGGTGCTCATGCTCATCCCCAGTTGGCCCGGAACAACCGGTCCCAGTTGCCGCCCGCGACCTTCGCAAGATCGCTCTCACTGAAGCCGCGCCCGCGCAGGCCATCGATGACCAGCGGAAATCCCGTCGACTGGCCAAACCACTCCGGGAACGGCTGGTACCCGGTGAGCGGGACCATCGAGGTGCGGCTCCAACGACCTTGCCGCCACCAGAGGACCTCCTCATCGGCCTGGCCGATGTAGAAATCCGAGCCAAATCCGACGTGGTCGATACCAATGTTCTCGACGGTCCACTCCACCATGTCGCAGAAGTCGTCGAGCGAGCAGTTGATGCCGTTGGGCGCGATTCGCGGGTACATGCTCAGACCGACGACCCCGCCCTGCTGTGCCAGCGCTGTGAGCAGCGGCAAGGACTTGTTTCGGACAGCCAGCTCGACATTCTCGCCGACGGCATCGATCGGATTGGCGTGGGTGATCGCCACCGGCTTCGACGACACATCCAGCGCGTCGAAACACGTCCGCTCGTTGCTGTGGGAGACGTCGACCACCATCCCGGCAGCGTTCATCTCACGAATCAGGTTGACGCCGTAGGTCCGCGATAGGCCGTTGTGGGGATCTTCCCAACATCCCGATCCCGCAGCGTTCATCGTGTTGTATGTCAGCTGGGCGATCCGAACCCCGGCTTCGTGGAAACCCTCGACGAGGTCGAGGTCGGCCTCGAAAGGTGAGGAGTTCTGGAAGCCGAGAATCACTGCCGTCCGATTGGTCCGCTGCGCTTGATGGACGTCGTCCATGGTGCGCGCGAGCGTGATCAGATCCGCGTTCTCCGCGAGACGGGCCTGCCACTTGCCGATCTCGCGGAGGGTCTCGGTCGAGTCTTCCCAAATCGCGACGGTTACGTGAACCGCGTCGATCTCGCCCTTGCGCCATTCCTCGAACCGCTCGCGGGTCGGGACGCTGAACTGGAGCGCGTCGATCGTGAGCATTGATTTTCCTCTCAGTCATACAGTGAAAGCGTGCACGTGATACGAGCTGCGCTGACGCGCAGCAGTTTTGCGATCAGGAGCCAGTCGACAACACCGAACCCGCGGGCGCGTGTGCCCCGTCAAGCCTGAAGGCGGCGTTACGCCCGCTCAGTCCCGACACATAGTTGGCCGGCCAAGTTCCTGTGCTGCAAAGGAAGAGACCGCTGATCGGTGTGGTGTAGTCGGAAGCGCCAGGAAAGGGCCTCCACTGGAACATCCGAGACGGGATGACGTCGCCGTGAAGCGCATTGCCCCCGCGCATGCCGAAGGTCGTCTCGAAGTCCTGCGGCGTCGCGACTCTGTAGTCGACCAGGATGTCGGGCAGGTTCGGGACGAGCTTGGTCAAGTGGCTGATGACGTGCCGGCCCCAGGCATCGGAGTCGCTGGCGGTCCAGTCCCCGGTGGTAAGACGGCGGGGCGCGTACGAGACGGACAGACTCATGAGGTGCCGGCCTGGATCGTTGAGGCTGTCATCGAAAGTGGTCTGGGTCAGACCGTAGATGATCGGGTCACCGGACCACTCGCCCGCCTGAGCGCGACGGAACGCGTCGTCCATGGAGTCGATGTCGCCGCCGGCGCGGAACCCGCACCGTGTCATCAGCTCGTTCTCGGCTCGAGATCGCGCCGCCGCGAACTGGGGCACGCCATCGAGTCCGAGGTAGACCTTGCCCAAGCAGCCGTCCATGCTGGTGTTCTCGAGAGCGCGGCGCAGGTCGTCGGCCAGATGCCCTTCGGGCACGAGGTCGAGCATGGTGGTCATGGGGTCGATCGCGGACATGACCGCTTCCGCTGGAAACTCCCTCCCATCCCGTGTGACCACTCCCGTCACTCGCCCGCGGTCGTCGAGGGTGATGGTGGCCACGGGCGCCTCCAGCACGATCTCCGCACCGGACGAGACCGCCGACGCTGCGATCGCCTGGGTGAGTGCACCCATGCCGCCACGGGGGGTTCGGCGCGCGAACTCGGCGGTCAACTGGACCTTCCTGCGCGTGCGCGCAGCCGTCGACTCTCGGTACAGCGGGCGTTGCAACAGCTGGTATCCGCTACCAGGCGTGCTGGGACCGATGAAGTTCCCGGTCGCGGCGAGCATGGCGAGCGATGCCTGCACTTGCCACGAACGAAGTCCCCCACGCGCAATGTCAGTGGCCGATCCCAAAAGGATCCGACCCAACAGATCCTCTTGCCGGCCAGGCTTCACCCGCGCGAAGAGGGTGGACAGGTGCGGCGGGGGATCGTAGAACGAAACATCGAGTGTGCGTGCGAGCGCGTTGATCTCGTCAAGTAACGCGGAATAGCGTTCAGCTTCTCCGTCGCCGAACGCGTCGAACTCCGCTGCACTGGCCGCGCGATCGGGGAAGGTGATGATGCGTTGGGCGTCAGGCAACAGGACCATGCTCGACGGGCCAACCAGCTCGATCCACTCGAGCCCATGTCGTTCGAGCTCGAGATCGTCGATCACGAGGGGGTCGAAATTGTGTGGGGTGTTCGAACCGAGATTGCCGCGGAAGCCGGGGACGACCTCCGCCGTCTGGCAGACCCCGCCGACGCCATCACTGCCTTCGAGAACCGTGACATCGTGCCCGAAGCGCGACAGGTATGCCGCAGCAACAAGCCCGTTGTGCCCAGCTCCGATCACTACGACCCGCACGAGCGCACCCCCACGCGTCGGGCCTGCGCCGAGTCGCTGAACATCACTCGAGCTCTCGCTCGGATCTTGCCCGGCGCAGTCGTCTGCGGCTCGTCGACGAATGCAACGGTGCGGGGGTACTTGTGGTGGGCCATCTGCTCTTCGAGCAGGAACGAGAGGTTCTGCATGGTGGTCTTCCGGAAGGTGTTGGTCGGGGCCAAGCGGGAAGGAGGTTGCCGGTCCGCCTGGACCCGGACGTCGGTAATCACACGTAGATGGACTTGATCTCCCAGTGCGCAGCGAGCGCCTCGGGCCCGAGCTCGCGACCGACGCCGCTTGCCTTCACGCCGCCGAACGGCGCCGCCATGTCTGGGAGGTAGCGGTTCACGCCGATGGTGCCCGTACGGACTCGGCGCGCAATCGCCTGACCCCGCTGGGAGTCCGCGGTCCACACCGAACCGCCGAGCCCGTAGTCGGACTCGTTCGCGATTCGCACCGCGTCCTCGTCGTTTTCGTAGGCGATAACCGAGAGGACCGGACCGAAGATTTCCTCTTGCGCGATGGTGGAGGAGTTGTCGACGTCGGCGAAGACGGTGGGCTCGACGAACCACCCCCGCGTCCTCTCTGCCGGGCGGCCGCCGCCCACGGTGACCCGGGCACCTTCGGCCTTGCCTTTGGCGATGTACCCCTCCACGCGATCGCGGTGTGCCGCCGTGCTCATCGGCCCGATCTGGGTGGCCGGATCGAGCGCATCTCCGACGGTCATCGAACCTGCCAGCGTGGACACGGCGTCCACGACCTCGTCGTATCGCGACCGCGGGGCCAGGATGCGGCTGTTGAGGAAGCAGGTCTGACCATTGTTGAGCAGGCACGCCGTGAAAAGCGCCTCACCGATCTTCGTGAGGTCCAGGTCCACATCGTCGAGGAACAACGCAGCCGACTTGCCGCCAAGCTCGAGGGTCACAGGTCGGAGCAGTCGTCCACAGGTCTCGCCGATCGAGCGGCCGGCCGCGGTCGACCCGGTGAACGTGACCTTGTCGACGCCCGGGTGAGAGACCAGGTACGCGCCGACTGTGCGTCCCGCCGGGACGATGTTCACCGTGCCGGGCGGGATGCCGGCAGCGGTAACGGCATCGGCGAGGAGGTAGGCGTCCAGGACCGTCTCGGGCGAGGGCTTGAGCACGATGGTGCAGCCCGCCGCGAGCGCGGGGCCGATCTTCCAGGCTGTCAATGCCTGCGGGAAGTTCCACGGCACGATCGCGGCGACCACGCCGATGGGGCTGCGCTGCACCAGGGTGTCGCCCATACCCAGGAAGCCCGGGCGCCGTTCTTCGGTCTCAGCGCTAGCGGCGAGCCCCGCGTAGTAGCGCAGGACGGCAGAGGGATAGTTCGTCTCCAGTTGACTCGACACCGAGATCGGCATCCCGTTCTGGCTGGAGACTGCCGACGCGATCTCGCCCTGCCGAGCGTCCAGCTCGTCGGCGAGGCTGTGCAGCGCGTCGGCTCGCTGCTGTGGGGTGTAACCGCCCCAACCACTCGGGTCCTCGAGTGCTCGACGTGCGGCGGCCACAGCCGCGTCGACGTCTGCCTTGGTCCCCTCGGGTGTTCGGCCGATTACTTCCTCGGTGCTCGGGTTGATGATCGTGATGGTCTCTGTCCCCTTCGGGGCAGCCCACCCGCCGTCGATGAAGAAACTGTCTCGTGCGTTGAACACGTTGTACTCCCTGGTGATTCGATGGCTTAACACGTGTGCGACTGGTGGGTCCAGCTCGGAGAAGGCCCAGCGCGCGGAACGTCGCGCGACTGTCGGCGGCTCGGGTCCGGCACCGGGCAGCCCAGCGTCCTTGGCGGCCTCATCGCCGGCGAACAGGTCGGGTCAGGGCGGGGCCCACTTGTGACGAAGCGTCGTTCGGTCGGCTCGTTTCCGAGGCCTCAGCGAAGGCCGGGGGCAAGTGCCTCCCAGACCTGACGCTGGAACGCGCTGACCACCGCCTCGGGCCCCGCCATCGTCGGTCCAGCCTCGTAGAAACCGGATTCGAGGCCGCGCTGGACGCCCTCCATGATCACCTTGTCTTCTGCGCCGCCGTCATACATCAGCAGCTTGTAGAGGGCGTCGACCTCGTCTTCCGGCAGCCCCGGACGCTTGTACCCCCAGTACGCGAGGCGTGTCGACCGCGGCCCTGTCGGATCCAGGCGCATCAGGTGGTCGCCGATGGCTCCGGTCAGGATCAACGCGTTCGGCCAGACGAAGAACTGCGCGAACCCGTATGGGCTGCCGGCGTACTCAGCGGTCCTCGGCTCGAACTTCGGCTTCATCGATTTCCGTAGAGGCAGGCCCGCAGCGAGACCGAACTTCCCGTCCTGTGTGAGCGCCCAGTCGGGCTTGCCGACCTCGAGCGCGGCCGCGAAGGTGCCGGGGTGGGTCGGGCCGCAGTGGTAGCACTCGGCGAAGTTCTCGGCGACGACTTTCCAGTTCGCATCGACGCTGTAGTCCCCGGTGTGCTCGGCGATGGGCTCCAGGCCGCTTTGAGGGTTGGAGAACGGGAAGTCGTAGCCGGCTTCGGTCATGAGCTGCGCCAACTCTCCGACCTGCTCGCCCAAAGTTTCCTGGGGCTCGAGAGCGACGAACACAATTCCCGCGAACGTGCCGATCGGGAGGGGACGCAGGCCGAGCGTTTCCAAGGGCGGGAGATTGCCCTCTGCGAACTTGGGAACGGCAGTGAGACGTCCATCGAGCGCGAAGGCCCACCCGTGGTAGCCGCATCGCATGTGGTGGCAGGTCCCTGCCGCCTCGTCCATGATCGGGTTCGCTCTGTGGGTACAAATGTTCACGAAGGCATGCAGGACCCGATCCTTGTCACGCACGACGACCACCGGCACCGACGCGATCTCTGTTGTCACGTATTGACCCGGCTCACGCACATCCAGTTCTGCGCAGACCATTTGCCACGCGTGCCTGAAGATCAGACTTTCCTCGAGCCGTCGGATGGACGCGTCAGTGTAAAAGGCAGGCGGGAGCACCTTTCCGGCCTCGAGCTGCCGATCCACATCCACCGGGTCGAACAGCTGTGTCGGGGTTACCGCATCGACGGTTGCCATGGGTCGTTCCTTCCAATCGGATTCGGACGAATGACCGAAGCGTAGGAAGCAAATGGGATACACGTGTAACACTTGCGGATGGCGATATAGGCCGCCAATCGTGGATGGACTGCTTCTATGCCCGGCGCCAAGACGGAACCCGCACCACCACCCGCGCGGCCGCAGTGGGCGATGAGGCCCGGCGACGCGGCATAGCCATCACGGCCCGGGCGTCGGGTTTCCTCGGCGCGCCCGGGTATCGCCTGCCAACTCGGCTTTTGCGTCGACGCCTCACCAACACTTGCAACATAACAGCGTCACGCTGTAAGGTAGTGCTCGAAGGTGAAACTCGCCAAGGGGAGACGGTGCGAAATGACGCAGGCGGCAGATTTGAATACACGTCCGATCGAGTTCGCGAAGGGAGACCTGGTCGCGTGGACCGTGCGTCCTGGTGTCTACACCGTGGTCACGCGGTCGCGGGCGTCGGTGGTCCTGCTGCCAGTGGTGCCCGAGCCGTACGCCACGCCTGACGGCGGATGGATCACCCATCCGTCCAAATTGCGCCCCGTCGACTTCGTCGAGGTCGGACGCGCCGCACACGCGGAGGGGGAGACCCTTTCTCCGGCCCTGAGTGCGGTAGTGCGCCGCGCTCTCGAAGGCCTGACCGTCGGCGACGGGCTCGGTCGCAGGATCATGTCCGACTTCGTCGACGGATGGACGGCCGCGAGCCTCGCCGAGCGCTGAACAGCGATGCCAGTAATGCCAGCAATCTAGGGGGAATCATGACCGATCAACTCGTGCAGGGCCGCAATGTGTTGGACCTGCGCCCCGGCGACGTCGTGCGCGAACGCAATGCCGACTGGCCAGAGCCCTTCACCGCGGGCGAGTTCTACGACTATACCGTCGCTGAAATCGACCGCGTCAACACCGCCACTGTGCACGTCGCCAACGTCACCGACGGATTCCCTGCCGCCGTGTCCTACAGCCCCGACCAGTGGGTGACCGTCGTCGAGGAGGTGAAGGCATCCCGATGACCCCGAACTGCATGTCGGAGGGTGCCGTCACGATGGCCACCGAGGAGGAGACGATGACCGCAGCAGAGAACGGCCCCCGGGAATGGGCGACGCGCATGCTTGCCCCGGGCCATGCGGTCATCCTCGATACAGTTATCTGTGCACGTGTGTGTCTCACAGTCCTTGAGTCGCGTGTGTTCCCGAAGCAGCGCCCGTCAAGTGCTGCGCGCCCCGATTGGTTTGCCGCACTGGCGATTCCATCATCACACTCGTTAGTGAGGTGAGTAAACATTTCCGTACCGTCTCGTAGAATATCGCAGGTCAGCACACTTCGCGGTGTCGGTAGGTGCGGTGACCTGGATCAGACGGTCCTTGTTGTGACTCCGTTGCGCCGAACAGGCCGGGATGCTCGTTGCGGTGCCGCCGGGTAGCCGTACTCCCTCAGTTTTTCCACGCAGAAGGCACGCATCCCCTGACATTCCGTTGCTTCGACGCCGTGGGTCAGTGGGCGACTGAGAAGTGCGAGCACTCGTTGATAGAACGTGGCAGCGGTGACGCCGAATTCGGGCAGGATTTGATCGTCGTTGCCACCGTAGGGTTGCCAGGTCCTTGCGAAGGCCAGCATGTCCCTCTCGTGTATGTCCATATCGTCTCGATCTTCCGGTTGCGGAGCGCTCTACTTGCCGCGGATTGCGTCGAAGACCTTGGGGTC